>NZ_JAVJQN010000170.1:0-35390 GCF_040218245.1 Coleofasciculus sp. E1-EBD-02
GGACTCTGGGGGAAAGAAATTGGCTGTCAAGTCGGGCTGTCGGGGGCATTTTGCCTAGATAAGTGGCGCAGGGCAGCAATGTCTAACAGCGATGTTGGAAGCCTACACCATAATCTTTGATTTGGTGTAGGAGGATGTCACCAAGGGGCTAAAGTTAACGCTTCACCCGTGAGACTAAAGGCGCGAACTTCGGTAATTTTTACCTTAACTAACTGTCCTTTTAATTCATTAATATTCCCGCTAAAGAACGTCAACCGATTCCCCCGCGTGCGCCCCATCACTTGGCTGGAATCCTTGGGATTTTGGTCTTCGACGAGAACCTCTTCAATCCGCCCGAAATACCGTTGCGATCGCGCGGCGGCTTTGGTGTTCACTAAATGGTTGAGTCGTTGTAGGCGATCGCTCTTTACCTCTTCACTCAGTTGATTCTCCCACAGGGCTGCGGGGGTACCAGGGCGAGGCGAGTAAGCGGCGGTGTTTAATTGGTCAAATTCAATATCCTCCACCAGTTTTAACGTATGCTCAAACTGTGCCTCGGTTTCTCCGGGAAAGCCGACAATCGCATCCGCACTAATCGACGCATCGGGCATATAATCGCGAATGGTATTAATAATTCGGCGATATTTTTCCTGGGTGTATCCCCGCGCCATGGCTTTGAGGATGTCGTTATCTCCGGATTGGAAGGGAATGTGGAAATGTTCGCAAACCTTGGGCAATTCCTTACAAGCGCGAATGAGTCGTTCGGTGAAATAGCGGGGGTGACTGGTGGCAAACCGAATCCGCTCAACTCCGGGGACATCGTGAACATAATAGAGTAAATCTGTCAAGGTGTGCTGATGTCGTCCCGATTCAGTCACGCCCGGTAAATCTCGCCCGTAAGCATCAATATTTTGTCCCAGCAGGGTAATTTCCTTATACCCTTGCTGTCCTAATTCCGCCATTTCCGCCCGAATCGCCTCCGGGGTGCGGGATTGTTCCACACCGCGCACATTGGGGACAACGCAGTAGGTGCAGCGTTCGTTACAGCCGTAAATTACATTCACCCAAGCCGTAACGGTGCTATCGCGGCGGGGTTTGGTAATGTCTTCGACGATATGGATGGGTTCAGTGGCGACAATTTGGTTTCCGTCGGAGACTTGTTCGAGTAAGTCTTGCAGGCGATTGGCGTGTTGAGGTCCCATAACTAAATCTAATTCCGGGACACGCCGCAGCAGCGCTTCTCCTTCCTGTTGGGCGACACAGCCAGCGACAATTAAGGTAAGGTCGGCTTGTTCTTGTTTCCGCTTTGCCTGTCTACCCAGGTAGGAATAGACTTTTTGTTCAGCGTTATCGCGAATCGTGCAGGTGTTGTAGAGGATCAGGCTGGCGTCATTGGGGTCTTCTGACCACTCAAATCCCATATCTTCTAAGATACCAGCCATGCGTTCCGAGTCGGCTTTGTTCATTTGGCAGCCGAAGGTGGTGATATGGTAGCGACGGGGAGAGGTGGTCATGTTAAGTCGTAGGGTTTTGATATTGCGTACAGATTATCATTATAAGTTTTGGCTGATGATGGCATGAGTATCCCATCTCCAAGAGCGATCGCACAAGTTTGTAGTCGGGGCTTTAGCCCCGTTCCCAAAGCGATCGCGCTAACCTAGTTCATAAATCGTTTGGGCGGTGTACGGTACATCCTTGTGTTTTTTTAACGCAGAGGGACGCAGAGGTCAACGCAGAGGGGCGCAGAGGTGTTTATGATGGTTTGGGGTCAGATTGTTTATTTTATTATTTTACAGGTCTATGTGGTATCGCGGCGTAAGTTCTGAAGTTGTTTGACAGGCTAAGCTAAGTCAGGTTTGAGTTTAATGCTAGGGTTTATAGTTATCAAGTTGAGATTTTTTTATGACATCTGTATCGATTGAACTTCCCAAAACTGTATTCTCTGCACTGAGGAAGAATCCTGATGAGTTTGTCCAAGAGATGCGAATAGCCGCTGCTGTAAAATGGTATGAACTGGGGCAAATATCTCAAAGTAAAGCGGCTGAAATTGCCGGAATAACTCGCGCTGAATTGATTAATGCGTTGTTTCGGTATCAAGTGGATTTTATGCAATACACGGCTGAGGAGTTGGCAGAGGAGAGTAATTCATCTGCATCTTAGTTGTCACTGTATCTGGCGCAACGAAGGGAGGTAACTTGTTAGTGGCAGATTAGGAGATTGAAAGATTTTGTAGGGGCGGGTTTCACGACTATCTTTTCGGTTGCACCCAGATGTAACTAAACCCACCCCGACTCAGGTGTCTAAACTTGCCATGAAACGTTCGCATCTGAAGGGGTAAGCGGGTTGGTGAGTCTTTAGATTGTGGCTGGCGAGTCTTTATGTGTGGTTGACGACTCTTTGAGTGTGGCTAGCGAGTCTTTATGTGTGATTGACGACTCTTTGAGTGTGGTTAGCAAGTCTCTATGTGTGGCTAGCGACTCTCTATGTGTGGCTGACGAGTCTTTGAGCCTGGAACAAGTCCTCGCGAACCGCCTCAACGACTCAATCAACATAATCCGCCTATACTAACGGGTGAAACGGCAAGAAATGGGAAAGTAACTTCACCTTCAGCGTGAATCGAGACACAATCGGAACTTGGATTATCCGTTGTCGGGAACCCGCAACATCCCTTCTTCAATCGCCGCCCAGGTTTTGGGCGATACCCGCACGGCTGATTCCTTGCACTTAACCATCAGTAAATTGGCATAGCAATAGTTTGACATTGCCTCTGCTTCTGCTTCAGATAAATTGATCAATTCTGGGTTTAAATTAAAACCTTTGAGACAAGTCTGTAATAGTTGATCAGCAAATGCTAGATGTTTGTTATCCAATCTGCCCAACGTAATAACGCTTGTAACCGAGGAGTATTAATATAGGTTTGCGCTTCTTTTGCCATCAACAAGAGTAACTCATCTGCCCCACCTCGCATCAATCCAGAAACCAACAAAAATACCTCTCGCCAGCGCTGATCAGTAAGATGTTCTTTGACTAACTTATCAATTTGGCGATGATCATCAATATATTGCGCCGTTAAATATTCCTGAAGCGTTAAATGAGAAAACGAGTAAACCCCTTCTGCCCGTTGGACTAATACCCCATGTTGTTTTTCAATTGATGTTAAAACCACTTCCCCATCAATCAACTTTTCATCAGGGAGCATTTCTTTCAAAAGTTGCTCAATTTGATCCGTAATTTCCCGTCTGGGTAAAAATAAATGATCTGCCTGAAATGCATCATGGGCAATTTCCGACAGCATCATCTCCTTGCGTTTAGTATCTAAACCCTTATAAAGGTCATCTTTAAACACACCTTTTTCCGCTGCCCATTCTTCCAGCAAGACACGCAATGCTCGTTCATACAGCGTAGCGCGGTTGGTAGGAAATTTCCGCGATCGCTGATAGAGTAAACAGACTAACGTCAGCAACAACGGCGTCTGTGTAAGTTCCTTCGCCGCTTGGTTTTCCTGATCATTCAGCTTTTTCCAGCACTCTTTCCCCGTCTTAGGTTCATGCCTAAACCAATTACTAATAAAATTTTCAATCTGAGCATCATCAAACTCTGCCATTGCCACATCGGTAAAGCGGCGGAAGTTGTGGCGATAAGCGGCAACTCGACAGGAAGTAATAAAGCGATTCTTATCATGTAAATCGACAAAGTTCTGAATATGCTGAATTACCTGATTCAGGCGCTCCGTTGGCACTTCATCCAATCCATCCAGCAAAATCAACAGCTTTCCTTGTTCCAATGCTTTAGCGGTAAATTCCTGGTACGAGGGAAAACCACAGATGCGGAATTCTTCAGCAATTTTATGTTCAATATCAATATCACCCTGGTTAAACGTCTTGAGTTCAATCAATACCGGAATACAAGCGTGTTTAAATTTTCCCTTCTTTCCCTTCAGCGCTTCCAATCCCATCCGGCGCAAGAAGGTAGACTTTCCCGCACCGGGACTTCCTAACACCATCAAATACTGCTTTTGATTGGCGACAGTGATTCCGGGTTGCTTGGGGCAATCTTTAGACTGAAAACTCCGCTGTTTTGCTTTCCGATAGATAAGTTCCAGGGTTTCAACGGATTCAAAACTCTGAATCGCGGCATCATCCAAAAATTGCACCGTGGTATAAACCGATTCCAAGGAAACAGGTTCTCGCATTCCTAAGACTTTCAGAATGCCATGACGTTCTGTATAATTCTGTGCATATTGCCGAGAGGCTTTAAAAATCGCTTGTTTGGCTTTTTCATCCAGAGTTTTGCCAAATAATCCCAGAACTTTACCCCCTTTTCCCCAGAGGGTTTGGAAAACGGGAACAGCGATTCCGCTAATCGCTTGAGCGATGAGAACTTCAGATCCAGTCATGGCGGTAAGAATGCGTAGCTAGGGGAATACTATACAGGTTAACAGAGTTTGTAGTAAGCGCTTTAGCGCTTCTGGCACTAAAGTGCCTACTACGAACCAAGGCTGGAATCCCTACAGTTTTGGTTTAACAACTAGCGCCACTATCAACGCAGGTGTACCGCCAATTAACCCGATAATCAACCAACGGCGAAAATCAAACCCCTTGCGTCGAGCCAGGAGCGCCGCGATAATACCAATGATGCAGTGAAACGTTAACAGAAGATAGGGATTGGGTTGTAGTGGTAAATTAGACAGCAAGACAACTCCTCTAAATCGATGCGACGGATATCCAGTTGTTATCAACAATAGCAGATTTTTTCACTAAGGCTTTCACTCGAAAAGGCAGCATAAAAAACGCCTTATTTACACTTCACTTTGTTTAAGGACATACTTTTTACGTTTTACTCTGCTCTCCTGGCTTCGGTTCATTTGGTCTGGCGAAAAAGTCAACCATAATCGATTGTTTGTCTTGAACCTCCAGTAAAATCACCGAATAGGCGATTAATTCGTCAATCGCTAAACAAATGACTCCTACTAATACCAGAAACATTCCAGTAATAAATAAAAAAATGGGGACTCGTTCCAGTAACGTTATCCCCATAAAAAAATGCAGGGCAATAGCAAATGAGGTCAGCACAAAAAAAACCACCGCTAATGTATCGCAGAGGGTTGCATTCCGCACATACCAGGCTCGGCGCAATAGATTATTCAGTTGATGTTCTAAGCTTAAAAAGCGAATATCTTCTCCCGAATCGAACTGTCCTTGATGCATTAATTCTCGCGAAAGGATTCTTCTCTCGTTGTTCAATAAGCGGATGCGATTTAATAAGGAAGACTGTCTCGCATTTAATCCCAAAAAAAATAATCCACTGGAGGAAATCATCACAGCAGGTGCAAGAATAGCTTGAATGACTTGAGTGACAGTGAGAGACATTTGATCCATGATTTTCTGGGGTGCTACCTAGCTAAATCTTGAGCAGTATAGCGCAGGATTGCCCTTGAATGCGATAGTCAGAGGAGATACATTATATCAGGAATAATTTTGTAACCCACGTTACAGGACGTTTGTAGTAAGGGAGCTTTAGCCCTAAATTAGTCGGGGCTTTAGCCTTACATGAGAAATGGTGCGTTACGCTTACATGAGAAATGGTGCGTTACGCTTACATGAGAAATGGTGCGTTACGCTTCGCTAACGCACCCTACAATTGGACGACGATTGGACGACGATTGGACGACAATTTGCTGGGTGGAAAAGGGTATTTACTCTACCATCGATTGCAAGGGTAACATAACTGTAAACGTTGTCCCTTTGCCAACTTCGCTTTCCACCGTAATCAGTCCACCATGCAAATCCACACATTTCTTGACAATGGCTAATCCTAATCCCGTTCCCTGAATTGTGCCAACATTACCGGCTCGTTGAAACGACGAGAAGAGTTTTTTGATATCCTCTGGCGGAATACCAATCCCTTGATCTTGAATATGGAAAATCGCCGATTCCCCTTCGCAAGTTAACTCAACTTTTACCTCACTC
The DNA here is from genome assembly GCF_040218245.1 of Coleofasciculus sp. E1-EBD-02. Lineage (NCBI taxonomy): Bacteria > Bacillati > Cyanobacteriota > Cyanophyceae > Coleofasciculales > Coleofasciculaceae > Coleofasciculus > Coleofasciculus sp. E1-EBD-02. The sequence continues at coordinate 5,949 of NZ_JAVJQN010000170.1, forward strand.
CCTTGGGGAGAATACTTAATCGCATTAGAAATTAAGTTGTTCAAGATATGCTGTAACAGTTTCTCATCCATTTGAGCATCACCACAGTCACCATGACTGATAAAGTTAATCGAATGCTGTTGACTGATGCTCATTTCCAGCGTGTCTACAATTTCCTGACAGAATCCGATTAAATCCATCTCTGCTGGCTTAAACGTAAGCTTTCCTGCCTCAGCTTTACCGATTGTTAGCACATCATCCAATAACTGCGTCATCCGGCTAACCGCGATTTGAATGCGCTGATAATGAGCTTTTTTCTTTTCATCCGTTAATTTTTTGCTGTAACGCTCTAACAGTTCTGACGATGAAAGAATTGCCGTTAATGGGGTGCGAAATTCGTGAGAGACTAAAGAAACAAAACTAGAGCGCAGTTCACTTAGTTCTCGTTCTTTTTCCAAGGCTTTAATAATTTCCGCTTCTGCCTTTTTCAACGGTGTAATATCCCGTCCAACTCCCTGAAACTCGACAATATTCCCCTCATTATCGAACATCACCCGCTCAGTCCATTGTTGCCAGCGAATCTCATTGTCTGGCAAAATGACCCGGTGTTCATAGGTGACGATGGGCTGTTCAACGGAAAGGGTTTTAAATTGCTGGTTGACAAATTCCTGGTCGATGTCGGGAATCTGGGGTTTGAATCGATATCCGATTAATTCGGAGCGTGGTTGGTTGAAATAGCGACAGTAAGCATCATTAACAAACGTGAATGTACCATCGGCTTTAAACCGACAAATCAATTCGGTTTGATCTTCAACAATGGCTCGATAACGTGCCTCACTTTGACGCAGGGCTTCCATGGCTTGCTTGCGTTCGGTGATATCCTCGATCATGGCTAAGGTATAGAGTACGTCACCTTGTTTATCCCGCAAAGCGATGAGGGTTAAATTCACCCAGACTAAATCTTTATTCTTTTTGATATAACGTTTTTCCAGTTGAAAGCTGTCAATTTCCCCGCGAATTAACTGCTGCATATAAGGAATTTCCAGCGCCAACTCGTCGGGGTGGGTAATATCCTTAAAGCTGAGTGCCATGACTTCGGATTGACTGTACCCCAGCATGGAATAAAATGCCCGATTTATGCGAATATAGCGATCATTTAAGTCTGCCAATGTCATGCCAATGGGCGCTTCATCAAATACCCGACGAAACTGTTGTTCGCTATTGCGTAACTCGGCTTCAGTTTGCTGATGCTGAAGAATTTCTGCTTGTAGTTGCGCGTTTGCCTGTTGGAGTTCGTGAGTCCGTTCCTCAACTCGCTGTCCTAAATCCCCCATCGCCGCTTGCAGTTTGGCTTCTGCTTGCTTACGATCGCTAATATCCCGACCTTCGGCAATTAAGAGTTCGATCTCGCCGTTTTCTTTCCGCAGGGGTTTGAGGGAAAAGTCAATCGTGATCACGGACTGATCGGGGGCTAAAATATCAGCTTCGTAGCGAATTGTTTTTCCTGTTGCAGCTTCCGCGATCGCGGTTTTTAATTGCTGTTGAGTTTCCGGAGAAATTGTCCAACATTTTAATTCCCAGAAGGGATACCCAAGCACCTGAGAACTATCCAGTTGGCAAAAGTCTGTAGCCGTCTGGTTATCAGCAATGACATCCCCCTCTAGAGTGAGCAAACTAGATAATTGAAAGGTTTGATTGAAAACCGCCCGAAATCGCCGTTCACTTTCTCGCAGTTGGCATTCGGCTTGCTGGCGACTTAAAGCGTTCGCAAAGATACCGCCAATGATTTGTAAGAGGGAGAGGATATCGTCTGACCAATTTTTTTCGGCGTTAACCGCAGAACACCCTAAATATCCGATTAGATGATTACCTTGGGCGATGGGAACAATGGCAACAGATTTAGCCCCGGTTAACTCCAGCGCTTGTTTCAGGGAATTGGCTTCGGGGGGTAAATCGGTGAGATGGGAAATTTGAATCGCTTCTAAGTTTCTCAGTTTTGCCATTCCCCAAGGGTAAGTCTCGGTGGGAAAATCTTGCCATTGCGGTTGGATGGAACTCACGCCCGGTGCATCCCATTCCTGGAGGATACTGGCTGTGGCAGCGTCTTCTGAGAATAATGCCATATAAGTGCGATCGCACTGGCAAAATTTACCGATTTTTTCCAGGGTATGCTGAATCGCATCCTCAATGCCATCAGAGGACAACTGGATGAATTGATGGGATAGGCTAGTGATTAACTGCTCAAACTCGATGCGTTCTTGTAGCTTGGCTTCTATGTGCTTGGTTTCGGTGATATCTTGACCAACACCATACAACCTACCATCATCCCCTGGAATGAGTTTCCACGCCAGCCAGCGATAACTCCCGTCTTGGTGACGAATGCGATGTTCACATTCTACCGCCTCGGTTGAGGTAAAATGGGCGATGGTGCGATCGCGATCATCGGGATGAATCAGTTCCCCGGAAGTATGCGATCGCAACTCCTCCTCTGTCCACCCCAAAACCTTTTCCCAAGCCGGATTCAGCGGCTGCCAATATCCCTCTTTGTGCCATATCCCGAATAAATCATCCGATATTCTCAAAAATAAATTCTGAGTGAATTCCCAGTTGGCTGGTTGCTCCATGGATTCACTAGGCGTTTGAAAACTATTCATTTTAATTTGGGTTGTAATCCTTCTGGACGACGGCAAACGATAATGTTTAGATGCACCCCTCTTAATTTTTCAGTATAGACACGTCATACAGAAGCTAAACATTGTACTACACCAACACTAGACATGGGGAGACTCCCCAAGACTGCTCGGTTAAGAGGAGCAGAGGGAGCAGAGGGAGCAATGTAGAGACGTAGCATGCTACGTCTGGGAGCAGGGGAAGCCAGGAAAAATTCCCCGTATTTCTTTAAAAAAGGTTTACATAAATTCATATATTTGCGTTTATACTAAACATTAAGACTGTTACATTAACGCAAGCCTAGACCTTCAGGGCAAAATTTTCCCATCCGTTCACCAAAGCAGGGAGAGTAACCCCCAACTCAGACGTACCATGGCACGTCTCTACATAACTTTTTCCTGGGAACCTTCTGCCATCTGCCATCTACCATCTGCCTTGTCTCTACCCAAAACGGGAGAATTAACCCGAATTTAGTCCAAAAGGGGATCTACCAGCCAAAGATAGGTTCGACGGATGCCAATCATCCGATTTGTTGACTATCCTCACCCCAAACTAGGAGTATTTCATGCTGGTAACCACCCCATTAGACAAAAGTATCACAGTTAAACGCCTACTTAAACTGTGGGCAGCCCGTTATGTCCCTGACTTATCCACACTTTCCTTAACCACTAACAAATGTACAACGATTGAGTTAATGGAAGCCGCCTCTCGTCAAGGGCGAGAGAAAACGGCAACTAAACTCTCTCGACTGATAGAAATTCACTGCAAATGTGCAGGTATTCGGACCAGTATTCTCTTCTCCTACATTCCCAACGTTGTCAACTTAACCGAATCCCAGGGTATCGCCACATCCTCAGCGCAGGTTTATGACAAGGTTTTATCCGTTTATCGAAAACAGTCACCAACTCCATCTCTAATGGAGGCGTTATCTGAAGCAGACACTGTGGATATTTCGACCGATTTATATAAAATCTCGGTCATGCCCAAATTAGAGCTACCCGAAGTTTCCTCCCTTGTGACAATTCTGACCCCAGAATTAATGCAATTTCAGTCCCAGCATTTATCTGCCAATAATCAGAATACGCTGGGATTTATGAGTACCCAGTTTCATCTCAGTTCCAAGGTGTTGTTGAATCGGTTAAGCCTACCGGAACAGTTATTGCTCTCTCCTTACTTTAAGTTTATTGAAGAGCAAGTATGTATTCCCTGGCAACGGGTATGCACGGCGGCAGCTCAACATTCTCTTAATTCTCCTGTATTAGCCTTAGTCGAACAACTCATTCCCAAAAGTCAAGAAATTGCCACCAGGGTTTATCGGAAAGCCTTAGAACAGTATCCTAATTATCGCAGCCGTCGCGGAAAACTGGATCATCCAGAAGTTAAAGCCTCAAGTATCCGCGATGTGGAGATGTTTCAAGCTTATCTGTGGGTTTGTGTGTTGGAACAGAGTATGGCAGCAATGGAGAAGGAACTTTATCCCTTATGTGAGATGGTTTATCCCAGCGTAAGCGTTAGTTGGGAATTAGTGGAGAGCATGGTTGGACTTTTAGTAGACAAGATTCTCATCCGCCTAGACTCTGAGCAACAATCAACCGTTCAGCCTTATACCACCGCGATGAAGAAATTGTTTGCTTGTCGTTAAAGGGAACACCTCGGCTTCGCTCGGTGTGTAACAGGGAACAGGGAACGGGGAACGAGGAACAGGGAACGGGGAATAGCCTATTTGAGCCGGAAAGGTAGAGACGTAATCGGCTACGTTTCTACCCCCTCTCTGCCTCATCTCCTAGAATAGAGACATTAGAGTTGGTTAAGTCTCTATGGAAACCATTATTGGCACAGTGTTCGGGATCATTCTGCTGGTAGGATTCAGCGGCTTTAAGATCGATCGCGAATATGAACGCGGCGTGATCTTTCGCTTGGGACGGTTCAGCAATGTCAGAGGACCGGGGATGTATTGGATTCTACCTCTGATTGACCAAAAAGCCCAAGTCGATATCCGCACCAAAACCGTGGATATCGCCCCCCAAGAAGCGGTAACGGCTGACAGTGTGACGATTAAAGTCAATGCGGTTTTATATTATCGCATCATTGATCCATTCCGGGCAATTAATAAAGTCGAAAATTACGAAATAGCGGTTTATCAAGCCGCGATGACGACATTACGCAATGTCGTGGGGCAAAATATCTTAGATGATGTCTTGCAAAACCGCGATAAAATCAACCTGCGTGTGCAAGAAATTGTAGACGAAATCACCGAATCGTGGGGGGTAGTGATTGAACGGGTAGAAATTAAAGATGTAGAAATTCCCACGAATATGCAACGGGCAATGGCAAAAGAAGCTGAAGCCGTGCGGGAAAAACGGGCGCGTCTGATTAAGGCTTCCGCAGAACAAGAAGCGTCAATTAAGCTAGCTGAAGCCTCGCAGAAGATTGTGGAAAATCCAGCCGCTTTAGAACTACGGCGTTTACAAATGCTGACGGAAATTGGCGCGGAAAATAACACCACAACCTTGATTATGATGCCATCCGATTTTATTACCTTAGCCAAGCAATGGACGGAGGTATTAAATCAGGGCAATAAGGTTGGAAGTAATGGGGTTGTTCAGGTTAAATCAACCGATGAACCGATTCCCTTAGATTTGTCTTCCATTCCAGAGGATAACCCGTAGTTCGTAGTTCGTAGTCAGGGCTTTAGCCTAATCATCGTATTCTATCCAGGAATAAATTCGACAGGTTCGTAGTAAGGGCTTTAGCCTAATCATCGTATCATACCCAGGGATAAACCTGACAATTAAATCGGGCGCACGTCGGTGCGCCCCTACGTTTTCTTGGTGTAATTATCATCCTCTCAAGCAGGAATTTACCTGATTCAGAATGGCACATTTTTAGTAACGAGGATTCGATAATGACCCATATCTTATCTATGGTAGTTGACATTACATCTCCTAAACTGATGACAAAAACCCTAACAATTACTGAAGTCGTTACGTCCCTCAACGAAGCCGAATCGCGGTTCAATATTCGCCGAAATGATAATCTTGAGTTCTTTTCAGAATGGCAAGACAATCTTCCTGAACTCACCCAATCCGAACGGGAAACCCTCAACCGGATTAAAACGAGCTATCTTTACAACAGTGCAGATGGCTCAATGACCGAAGCGACCGTTAATTTACTCCTCGTTTCTCCACTATTGTACCTAGCTGGTTTTTGTGATCCTCCCTATAAACTTAAAGGAGAAAAATCAGTCGAGTTTACGGTTGAAGAACGAGAAGAAACCTATCGCGGACGCATTGACGCTCTCGTGTTAAAAAATCAATTTTGGCTAACCCTGATTGAATCCAAACAAACCAAATTTTCCTTTTCAGTCGCCATTCCCCAAGCCCTCGCCTACATGATGGCTAATCCTGATCCCACACAACCGTCTTTTGGCTTAGTTACTAATGGGGATAATTTCCTTTTTCTTAAATTAATTCAAGAACCTGTCGGCTACTATGATTTGTCCACTGACTTTTCCATCTTTGCTCGTCCGCACAATGAACTATACACCGTTCTGCAAATTATGAAACGAATTGGCACCTTAATTACATGAACAAGCGCAGGTTCGTAGTTCGTAGTAAGGGCTTTAGCCTAATCATCGTATTCTATCCAGGGATAAATTTTACAGGTTCGTAGTCAGGGCTTTAGCCTAATCATCGTATTCTATCCAGGGATCAACCTGACAATTAAATCGGGCGCACGCCGTGCGCCCCTACATTGGGGTGTACCTCACGCACTTGGGAACTGCTAGCCAGAAATTTGTTTGCTCATTGTTGTTACTGTACCTCATAGCAGCGCGAAGCGCTGTAAGCTGTCATGCATTTAAATTGGGTATTAGTAGCGAACAAGATGCTAGCACTAAAAGGATTTCGTCATGATTGACATTAAGATTGAAATGCCGAACCGCTGACCGATTAAAACTGATAGCCTACACTAAAATGAAATCCCTCATCTTGAGCGTTTTCTCTCCGATCATCCAAATCCACAAAAGGAATCCCATAGTCGAGGCGGAGATTTAAGTTAGAGATAGGTTCCCAAAGTACACCTAATCCTAAACTCGCTAAAAACGTCTGATCAGGTTGATCATTGGGATTATCAGGATGATTCCACACCGCCCCTACATCAACAAAAGGTGCCAGTTGAAACGTCGGTAATCCAGTTTCATTCCTCTCCAGTGTAATCCGATCTTCAATCGAAACGCGAAACCCATTATCCCCAGAACGCACATTTTGCCTGTACCCGCGCAGCGTTTGTCCACCACCAATTACAAATTGTTCAGAAGCCAGGAGAGAATCGGGGGTAAGTTGTAAGTTAGCCGCAATAATTAATAGATGATTCTCGCCCAATATTTGTGTGCGTTGCACTTGACCCAACCAGCTAAAAAAGCGACTATCTGGAATTGGTGCATCATTGGTTGTGGCGTCAAAGAAATCGGTACCGATGTTAAACTGCGATCGCAAACTCCATGCGCCCTGGATATCCCGTTTCACGTAGTCTTGTCCAAAGCGGAAGACACTGGTGCGACTCACGCCATCTTCATCGGGTCCAATCCCAAAGGGAGTGGGTAGGCGGTCAAAGATAAAGGTTTGACCATCTCGGTAACTAAATCCTAAAGACAGGGCAAATTCTTGGCGCAGAGTACGAATTAAGGGTTGACGGAAGCTGATTTCATAGAGTTCGGTTTCCCCTTCGATATTCAGAGCATCAAAGGGTTCTTGGGTAATTTCATTGCGGTCAATAACGGTACGCAGTTGTAGTGTTCCGTCTTTTGCATTCAAGGGAACCTGATAGCTAAAATCAAACAAATTAGAACCGCCCGTTGTGGAACGGGAATAGGAACCGGAAAGCGTATCGCCAATTCCAATCAGATTCCGATAACCGAGTTGAACCCCTAAGCGTTCTGAACCAATGCTAGGGGGAGAATAGTTATCAATACTGACATTTCCAAAGAACGGATTTTCCTCTTCAACTTGTATAACCAGAATACTTTCACCGACTTCATCACCAGCTTCTAGCGTAGTGTTAAAGGTGTCAAAAAGGGGACTGGTTCTCAGCAATCGCAATTGCTCTTCCAGAGTATCAATACGCAGGGGAGTAGTGACAGCTGATTGAACCCGTTTACGGATGTAGCTTGGCTTCAGTCGTTCGGTTCCTTCTATCTGAATTTCTGCTAAACGCCCTTCAATCACCTGAATGGTAACAACACCATCGGTTACATTCTGTTGCGGTAAAATCGCCGTTGAGGTAAAGTATCCAGCATCACGATAAAGTTGCGCGATCGCATCCGTGGCATTCTGAAGTTCGTTTATGGTAACAGTGCGTCCTTCTAAGGGTTGAATAATCGGATTTAACTCCTCTGCACCAAAAACGGTACTCCCTACAACTTCGATAGTGTTAACGTCGATTGTGGTTTCCGTTGATTCAGTTGGGGGCGGTTGAACGGGTTCTTCAGGGGTTGGTAAAATGGGTTCTGTTTCCGTTGGTTCAGAAGGAATAGGTTCGGGAGTAGGTTGGAGAAAACGGTCTTCGTTGGGGTTGGGTTGTTGGGCGAAGTCAAAGGTAGGAAAATGTTCGGTAGGTTCTGGTAAAGTTAGGGGAGGATTTGCCAAAGCGTAACCCTGTTCAAGTGCTGCAATCAGGGTAATCCCCCCGATGAGTAATAATTTAGTTTGTATCATTTCACTCCTCTTACACCCTGTCTTGAGTTATGCTAATTCCAGTCAAAGTTAACCGTAAAAGTCTTTTTTGATTTTCTTTTACGAATTGTCAACCAAGCTTTGCATATATTGTTCAAAAGGAAGACGCTGCTCAGGTGTTAAAACATCTCGTATTGCCATTCTCCGCTCAAATTGCAACTGGGAAATTTCTGTTCGTAACGCTTCAACGTCGCGGTATTTTTGTCGTACCTGACTTTCTGAGGCGTCGGCGCTGGCAATTAATGTTTCTAGTTCCTGTTGCGCTTCGTCCCATTTCTCATAGAGGGAGTCCAGTAAAGGACGAAACTTGCGGCTGATTTGACTAAGTTGAGTAATTTGTTCTTCTGTTAATCCTATCTCTTCAATGATTGGTGAGGGGTCTGGTGGAGTGTACTGTTCTATCGTTTGGGCTTGTAACTGAGGCGGGATAGAGTTCGATTCTGCCACAGCGTTAGCACTACTTAAGCAAAAAGCTAAGATTGTGATTGCAGAAATGCGACGTAACAGCATAATTATTTCTGACCTCGAAAAATGCTTTTTCAGATGTTGATGATAGTTTGCCGTTCAAGTTTCCATAAGGACTCTTTCCTCCTTAGACCAATGAAAGATTTTGGGATTTAACCTTAATCTCTAATTGCTGGTTTGGACATTGAACTATTGGAGTCGCTTCTTGTTACAGCTAAGGTTACTGATTTAACAGATAGTCGGTGTTCCCGCGAAGCGTGTCTGCATCCAATTGTTGTTGCAATGCTCTTTGATTAGCCTCACGAGCTCTTATACCTTCCATGAGATTATCCGAGCGCCTTTGATTGTTCATTAGCACCTCTAGTACTGCCATATTGGAATTCGCGACTCTTGGTAGCTGCTCAATTAGTGCGAAATCTCTTTCTACTCGTTGTATGCCGAGGGCCGTAGAGAGCATAACTGCTGCTCCATTAACGCCTAGATTGCTATTCGCCCCAGTCGTTTGTATCGCCGCATTGACTATTTCAGCGTTAATTTGGTTACTAAGACCAACCCCTGCAGCCAGTAAATTGTTAAGCTCTGGATTGGTGGTCAGGGCTGGAAACTCTCCGGTCGAGCCAACCGTCAAACCACTAAAATCACCACTACTAATCGCAGCAGCCTGAGCTATTAAATCGTTCACAACTGGATTGGTGGTAAGGGGAGGAACCTCTCCAGTCGAGCCAGTATTTCCGGTATCAGTTCCAGGAGCGCCTGTATTTGTTCCAGGAGTTCCACTATCAGTAGGAACGCCACCCACAACTTCATCTGGGGTGAGGGTTCCTCCAGGCTGAGTAACGCCATTGATAGTAATTGCTCCATCTAGTTGACCACTACCAGAGTCAGTTGATATCGTCTCAAAGTCCAAGCTACTGCCAGGACTGACTGAAATAGTTATATCTCCCGGAGTACCGGTTAACCCAGAAGTGGTATTGATGTTGTCAAAACTAATATCGCCACTGGTAGAAGTCAGATTGATTGAGCCGCTATCACCCGTATTACTCAACAAGTCTGTTGTAAAAGTTGCATCAATATCAAAAAGGGCATTGGAGTTAAACGTAATACTCCCAGCTGTAATACTGATATCCCTTCTGTTGGTGTCAATGCCACTGTTTGATACAAATGCTCCACCCGCTTCAAACGTAATCGTCCCTGAACCAAGCTGAAAAGTTAGCATCCCGTTCTGCATCGGTTCAATGGTAATCGTATTATCCGCCTGCAACAGGACATTAGTATTACCTGACAAACTTTCTAACTGATTCTCGCTAATTGTCGTCGGTTCTGCATCAGCAAACATTACCTGACCGCTAAAGCCACCCGGCGTTCCCCCAGCCGTAATCGTGATATCAGTTGGGTCAAGCAGTAACGTTCCACCGTCTCCATTAATTGCACTGGTATCAACTGTCCCCTCAAAATCTAAATTCTCCTTCCCTGATACCTCAACAAAACCACCATCTCCAGCCACTGCACCACCACGGCTGCTGATATCACCAAAAAACTGAGTCGTATCATCCGCCCAAAGCACGACAGTTCCGCCATCGTTATTGGTCAACGCATCCGCTTGAATCGTGGAATTCTGATTAACAAAAGTCCGTTGAGCGTTGAAAACCTCACCTTGACCCTGATAGTCACCACCGACTAAAACCGTACCCCCACCATTACTACCAGAAGCATCAATTTCTGCATCAACCAAACCCACACGCTGACCTAAAATGTGAACCGTTCCCCCGGTTTCACCACTAGCCGTATCAATGCTTCCAGAAACAATCGTCGTTCCCGTTTCTGTCGGAATGGGCTGATTTGAAGCCGCTAACCAAACTTGACCCTGATCATCAACTTGAATTTCGGTTGCTGGAACTACATCCCCACCCGTCACCAACTGTCCTAGACTTGCAGGTGAAATGTTGCCAACTCCGTTATCATCTAAATCGGCTACATCCAGCTTTAAACCCAGCGCCATATTTTCTTGGTTAATCACCACCTGACTGGTTCCGGGTACAGAGGCAACAGTAATCGTTCCCCCTGGTGCAGAGAAGGTTCCTGTATTAATCACGGCTCCAGCAACAACCGTTAAACCTTGCCCCTCACCCACAGCCAAATTACCTGCATTAATAATGCTTCCTGGCTGTTCCATGGCAAAGGAAAAATTAGTGGGATCACCCATGAGCGCTTGATAATTGTTGTCACCCACGGCATTAAACTGACCCCCCTCAAACCCAATGCTGCTGGCTGTCGTCGCCGTAAAAGCCGCTGGAAGATCTAAACTCGCCTGACTGCCAAAAACAATTCCAGCCGGATTCATTAAAAAGAGGTTAGAATTTCCCCCTGTAACCTGAATCAACCCATTAATCAGCGACGCTTCCCCACCGACAACTCCCGCCAAAATGTTGCGAATTTCTGGGTTGGAGAGGAAGTTGGCTATTTCTCCTTGACTCACGCCAAATTGATCAAACTGGTGGAAGAGATTGCTCCTATCTCCGGACAGCGAACCGCCGCTAATATCGATACGGTTGCCGTCGGGAGTAACGATGGTATTTGTCCCATCAGCAGGTGTTATGGATTGAGCTTGAATCGCTTTACTATCAACGCTTAGAGAAAGTAACGCTGTAGCGATCGCAATGGAAAATCCGACTGATTGGAAGCTTGACATGATGCATTCCTCAGTATCTCTACTTCAGAAATAGTAGCATAACCTTTTTCTACCTGAGCCGGATTATCAAGGCGCGATCGCGTTTTTTGGGGAGGTCATGTCATCGTTAGATTGGCATGGAAAGCAAGCCCTAATGAATTCCTAAGTATTCGGGCAAAAGAAAACAGCGCTCCATTAAGTTTTGTAAATAGTTTCAAACCCTTACAAAGGATGACTTTTCATATCATGTCTTGACGATTACCCATAATTGCAATAGCCTAAAAAATGGGGGTTTGTCAGGCGTTTTTATTCAGGGGAAGACCGGACATAATACCACCATCTCAACGGGCAAGCCTACCAGCAAATATTACACGCTTTAGGCGAAAATCGTGCCACCCGTCTCCCTTATAATCTCGGTATTCTAAAGATTTAGTCTGCCTCTAGAAGATCACGAATTTGCGGTTAGACTCATCGAGTTATTTTAGTTGTCCAAATAGGGCTTAAAATCAAAGACGAAGTAGAAGCAGAACAAACGTTTCGGACTTGGGTAAGGCAAAAAGTTCAAAAGTAAAGTTTTGAGTCTTTTGGTATAAGTCCGTTATGGGTTCTCTTTGGTTAATTCTCTGCCTTAACAAAGACGCCTAAACCAAAATCACAACTTCTGTTCCTAGACGAGCATTTACTCATTTTTACATTAATCTCATACCTATCCTCGGCTGGAGGAACAAAAGGAACAACAGCGACGGCATAATCGGTCATATCAGATGCGATGACATTACCTTGCATGTCTTCGACAATGATATCCACGTCCTCACAACTCTTATCGCAAACAGCAACGAAACTATACTCTCGACTGGGCGATAAAAATACCGTCTTCGGTGCTTGCGCCCCTCTAGAGAGTCTGGCTACCGTTCGTGGAAATACCAGTTGATAGCCCTCCTCGTCTTGGGCTTCAATGACTGCTCGAATTTGAGCTTCGACTTCTTGCTCGGATTCGTTTAGGGGTCTAGCCGTTGCGGTAATCTGAACTGTTGTCACTGAGAACAGCGCTAGGGTAGACACAATCAGACGTGGAACAATCTTCATGGCAATGATGGTATGGTATGAAGCCCAAATGGATTATTGTACACCGTCGGTTCGCGATCGCCTATTTTTCGGTTCCGTTCAACTGCTCAAAAGACCAATGACCAAATGACCAATAACAACTAAGACTCGTCCTCCACAGGCAAAAACTCCTTCGTCTCCGGTGAATATTCCCAAGCAACTCCGTCTGGATCTTTACTTTGACTCCATTGGGCAAAATCCGGATCAGATTTGCGCTTGCCAATCGTACTCGAATGAACATCGAGTCGTTTGGCTAATTCTGCCTGAATCAAAGCCTGACCCTCTTTCTCTTCATCCTCAGATTGCTCAGATTGAGGTGATGGCTTCTCCGGCGGGGATTCGAGTTTTTCTGGAATGTCCGCTTCCTCCGTCTCAGATTCCCAAGGACTGGACTTATCCTCTATCTCCTCCTCCGTCTCATCCTCTTCATCCTCCATCAGCCATTGAATCAGCTTTGGGGCTTGATTGGTAAAGGATTCAGACTCTTGTTCCGGTAGCGGTTCACTACTGTCAAAGATACTTCCCAGAGCATTAGCCGTGAGAAAGTAATAGACGATACCTTTATCCTCGTAGTCTCGACGCTTCGCCCCAAATTCTTCTGCCTTTCTATCCAAGTATCGCTGGGCGGCGGTTCCAGAGATGTTCGCTTTAATGGACAAGTCTAGGGGCGTCAAGCAACCCTGATTGTCTTTGATCAGCTGATTGAAGAAGGGATTGACTTGCTTACTCCATTGCAGCCACCGATACTGTTGCCAAATTTTCAACAGAATAATCACAACCAAAAGCGCAAGCAGATAGGGCCACGTTTTAAACAACAGGACGAATACAAACGCGATCGGGAGTAGGAGAATTAGAATCCCTGTAGTACTGCTATCAATTACTTTTCCTGTCATATCCCTGCTTGCAATTTTCTCTTAAGCTTAAGCGAATTGAATTACGGTAACGATGGCATTCCCGTGACTGACAACCAAACCTTAGCTCGGCTTAGCCGTTGATTGGCACGTTGCCTATCTCAACAGTTTACGGGTTCTTGAGCCAGGTTGGTCAGCGAGAGGCGTTTTAACATCGCTGCCCGTGCTTGCTTTGCTAACGTATCATCTAGGGGCGTCAAAGTGATAGGGGTTTGGTACTTTTGTTTTAATCCGGTTTGGATCAGCCAATCGGCGATAAAGGGATTCTTGGGCAAAAGTGGACCATGGGAGTAGGTCGCGATCGCGTTTCGATAAAATGCCCCTTCCATGCCATCCTCGCCGTTATTCCCGTAGCCTTTCACCACCTTACCCAGGGGAGAGACATTCCCCAAATAGGTACGCCCACCATGATTTTCAAAGCCAATCACAATCGGCTTACGTCCCAGCATCTGTTCTAAGTCTTGGGCGAGGGGAGAGGCGGTTAACTCAAAGACGACATTGCCAATGCAGCGACGGGCATTAGGTCCAGGATGCTTACTGACAAAATCCAATAGTCCTAATCCTTCAATCCGTTGACCTAAAGCGGGTTCGTAATAGTGACCCAACAGTTGCGGGGAACCGCAGGTAAACACGCCAGGGGTTCCGGTTTCCAGTTTCTCTCGCAACGTATCCGCCTTTGCCCCGCGTAAGTCTCGCATAACAATTTCCTGCTGTCTGTCTTGGGCGCCACCTCCCATAAACACATCGACCTGATGGAATTGGTCAGCCGAGGTTTGCTGGTCGAGGGGTAGGACATTCACCCGAATCCCCCGCCATTGAGCGCGTTGTTGGAGGCAGATCACATTACCGCGATCGCCGTAGGTACTCATCAGGGTTGGGTATAGCCAGCCAATCGTTAGTTCTAGATGTTCGGGATTCATCGTTTTTGCTTACTCTCTATCTACGTTTTACAGCCTGACTGGAGCGGAAACGGAAAGAAGTCCTGTAGAGGCAGGCGCGAGCCACAATCGTAGGGGCGGGTTTAGGGACTCAATTCAAATATCCACCAATACCACCAATAATGGAACAACAAAACCCGCCCTCCCTCACCGCTAACAGTTCAACCCAACCCACCCTTATTCAGCAAGTCATAAAATAAACATTAAATTATACTGTTTTTTATCATTTTCATCAAAAAAAGATTTTGGATTTTACAAAAATACATGCATTGAACCCCAACAGGCTTGAGCGCGAGGAGTACCGCTTTTTGACGCAAAATCAAGGGTTCAGCTTAGTTGACGGAAGGATTGCCCACCCATATTCATGCCGTTACGGGGCGGATTCATCCTGATTGGTTTCAGACGAAGTTGAATAGATAGATTAATCATCCGATTCAGGGGGCGAATGCGACGATTACGAAGCGGGCGTTGGCTGGTTTTGCGAGGCGGGGGTTGGTGAAGGCGAGGTTAGTGGCGGTGGTGCATGATGAAACGGTGGAAGTGGTGCAGGAGGGGGCGCGGGTGTTGGAGGAATGCATGGTGCAGACGAGGGAGTCGGTGTTAATGCCAATTCCTTGTGTGGTGGATGTGGGGGTTTTGAAGAGTTGGGGTTCACATCTTTCTCAAAATTGTAAGTGGTTTCGGTTTCTATGAGCAATAGAGGCAAAATGAATGAACAGTAAAAATGAGTTAGACACAATACTAGCTTTTCTTGAAAAACAGATTAAAAAGCTAAGGCTTGATTTACGTGACAATGCGCTGTCTTTTGATGAGGTTTTCTCAAAACTTCAAAATATTTTAGATAAAATCATTAATACTTTAGGGTTAGACACGGAATTAGAAAATAAGCGTCGCATTTATGGTCATATCGCTAATTTTTTACGCAAAAGATTTAACAAGGACATTGATGTGTGCAAAGAAGCAACTTACATTCTTTGTCAGGAAGATGATCCTCGTTTATTAACCGAGAATTTTCCTAGTGTTCAAGCTACAAAAATTGCTTCAACTGCCAAAGAGCATTTACTAGCCATCAAGGTTTATTATAATTGGCTAGAACAGCCTCAAGTATGCCAGTGCAAAACTGAAATTTTTTCTCATAAACCTGGTGATACAAAGCCAGTAATTACAAGAGTAGAGGAGGAACTAACTTGGGAGCTTCTTCCTGATGATGTTCGGGCAACCTTTATTAGAAACAATAAAAAAGATTCAGTTGGATTTGAACTTTATCCATGAGGAAACAATGGAAAATATTATGGTCGAAATAATTGTAGAAATTTTTGCAGTTGCTGCTCCTTTTGCTGTACCTCTTTGGGAAAGTCTCGTAGTGGCAACTTTAGCTATTTTTGGGGAATGGCTTGCAGAAACTTTAGTTGCTAGTGTTCTTGATATATCAAAAAGTATAGTTACACTTGCATTTACTATCATAAGTACAGTTAGTGCTACTATGTATGTAACTATCAAAAAGGCTTGGGAAGCTTTACGACATTATTTGCTTGAATTAATGATCTATTTCAATAAAAATTCTTCTGGTGAGTGGGTAAAAAGATCTACTTCTACAGTTATTAACGTTCTTAACTCAACTAAGCCAGTGGTTGTTAAAAGAGAAGTAGAGGAAGTAGTTAATTGGGATGAACTTCCTGGCGATATACGTCAGCAACAAATAAGATTAGGTAAAAATAACTACGAAGTAAACTTTCGTGCAATCAGAGATAAAGAGATGGAATCATTAACTATGACTCATTAAAGCTTTTCATAGTCAAGCGCTAACTTCGGTTGTTAAGAAACCAGTTTTTTAGGGAGTATTATTATCTTATGGGACAAGCAATAAAAATCGTCGCTGTTATTTTTGCGGTTGCAATTGCAGTAGCAATAGCACTCTGGAATAAAATTATTCAGTGGGCAGAAGAAGATCTTTTTCCGTGGATTAAGACAAATCTTTCGCCTAAATTTGAAAAACTAACTAGAGAAGCATTCGTTGTCTTTGATAAAGGTGCGGTTTCAGTACGACAAATTGCCAAAAAAGCCTGGCGGACATTAAGAAAATTCTTGTTAGAAGCAGTTGTTAAATTTGAAAGGCAAGTAGACCGAAAATGGTTGAAAAAGTGGACAACAAAAATCATTAAATTTCTTGAAGTAGATGGCAAAAATAAAGCATTTATTAAAAAAAGAGAGTATGAATATGAAATTGAATATGACGACCTACCTGCCGATGTTCGTGAAAGCTCAATTCGTTCTAACCGATATAATTATCAGGTAGACTTTACAGATACTCGCGACAAAGAAGTTATGACTATTACCAATTAAAGATGTAACCACATTTTTACTAAAAAAAGGTATTATGCTATGAACATTGAAAATTTGCTAAAGTTTGGCATCCTTGGTGTCACTTCTATTGCAGCAATTAGTATAGTTGTTTTGTTGGTTGAAAAAAGTGAAACAGAAAATCGTCAGAATATAGATGGTTTTGTGGAGCGAGCTATGGCTGAATCTTTAGCTAGAAAATTAAATAAGTCTGAAAGTACAGTTTTAGAAGTGCTTCAAGGTTCATCTAATCCTGAAATAGTTGCACAAATTGAAGAATTGATTTCTTCAGTACAATTGTTATTTAGGAAGCAACCCAAAAGTACTAATGTAGAAATTCGATTAGAAGTCAACTATACGGATGAAACTTATTTTGCCACAACGATTAATAGAAGTTGGGATGAGATACCAGGAAATGTGAGAGAACAATTTATACGAACAGGAAGTCATGAAGCGATTCTTCCTTGGAACTTTCTATGGGACATAGAGACTAAATAATGGAGAAATACAAATAATGCTTCTATCAGTGGATATCATCAAAATAGTCATTTTAGGTGGACTTGCAGCTTATCTAGCTTGGAGATATCGCCATAAAATTTACAAAGAAGTTAACCAATGGTTAAATCAAAATAACTTGACTAAGGCTGCATTAACAGAAGTGAGAGTAATCTATGATCACATAAGTGTTGGAGCAAGAAATATTGTAAGGAAACTTTTCGTTAGTACCAATCAGGGTCCGAATCAAAAAATATCTGAAGAGATTATTTCAAAAGAGGAGTTGCGTAAACGAGACCCAGAAATATATGAATGGTTACAAAACCACAGTTGCGTCGAACAAAATATCTTAGAACAATTTCAGTAATGGAAGTGGTTTACTTATGCCAGCTAATTGGAAATCAATTAAAACTTCGTCTCAGTCTTCAAATACAGATGATAATCAAAAAGATGAGGGAATTTTGTCAAAATCTAATCAGAGTAATAGCAATGTAATCTCTGAAATGGATAGGTTAGAAATATTTACACCTGAAAAACCTCGCAGAAGTCTTGATGAAGTAATTTTATCTCCTTTAGTTCGTTCTAGACTTGAAACAGCTTTAAATCGTATCCGCTACCATGATAAGTTATATGAAGAATGGAATTTAAAAAAAATTGATCCTTATGGTCGTCGGGTAGCGATTAACTTCTTTGGTCCACCCGGAACAGGTAAAACTCTATCTGCTGAAGGAGTTGCACAACATCTAGGTAAACAAATCATAAAAGTCAACTATGCCGAAATAGAATCAAAATACGTTGGTGAGACACCCAAAAACATTACAGCAGCTTTCAAAAAAGCCAAAGAAACTGATTCAATTCTCTTCTTTGATGAAGCTGACTCAATTCTTGGCAAACGATTAACAAATGTAACTCAAAGTGCAGATCATGGAGTTAATGTTAGTCGCTCCGTTATGTTACTTCAGTTAGATGCCTTTGAAGGAGTAGTTATCTTTGCTACAAATCTTCCAGAAAATTTTGACGGAGCATTTGTCAGACGAATTTTAGCTCATATAGAGTTTGAATTGCCTGATCTAGATTGTCGAGTCAAGCTATGGGATTTCCTATTGCCTGACGAAGTTCCTAGGAAAAATGACGTACATCCAAATTGGTTGGCAATTCAATCTGAGGGACTTTCAGGAGGTGATATTCTCAATGCTGTTAAGTTAGCAGCAAGTCAAGCAGTTATAAGACTTGATGATGATTGCCAAGTCAATCAAAAGGATGTTCTTGATGCTATTTCTCAAGTTAGGGAAGGCAGAGAAAAAGTAGGAGTATTCACGAACAAATCTAAGCAAGTTTCTGTAAACGAAGAACTTATTCAGCCAGAGGAATTATCAGCCGATGCTCGAAAACGGTACGATTCAGTTGTTCGAGATTTAAGCAAAGAGTCATAAATAAATTTTGACTAAAATCCCAAAAAACTTGTTTCTTTATTAATCATAAAGAGAAATATTTGATTTGTGCTAAGAACAGCCGTTATTGGCTCACCAGCATTGATTCCTCGCTTTCTCAGTCCTTCTCGAACAACTATGACTGTTCTTCCGCCTTCAGCTAAAAATCGCTCCCAATTCATTAATTTCTCTGAAAAATCGTTGACATAATCAGTGTTGGCTTCTTCTTCTAAACCTAACTGTTACAATAGTAGATGGGTTTGAGGAACAATACCTAATGACAATTGGTTAACTTGGACATTGTGTGCTGTCCCTGACAGGTTCCCCATGTTCAATAAACAGAGTTAAAAATGACAGTTAACATGAACTTAGCTTCACTTTATGACGTTGACTATGATCAATGGTTAGCGCGAACCATTAATTTGTTAAAAGAAAACCGATTCAATGAGTTGGATAAAGACCATTTAATTGAGGAATTGGAAGACTTGAGTCGGCGAGAGAAAAAAACAGTTGAAAGGTTTCTAGAACAGATTATTCGACATTTACTACTTTGGCAATATTGGACGGTAGAACATGATTATAATGCCAATCATTGGCAAGCCGAAATCATGAGTTTTAGAACCCAAATAAATGAAGATTTAACCCAAAATTTACGGAATCATCTCCAGGAGAACCAAGTCAAGATTTATGAAAAAGCATTAAATTACGTGAACCAAAAGACCGGATATGAGGTGGATTTTCCCGAAAACTGTCCTTATACCCTCGACCAATTATTAGAGATGAACTGGCTACCCGAAAAAAGATAAAATTACTGGATCGTTAATCACCAATGAAAACTCACAAAATCTGCCGCCCCGTCAACAATCCCCGCACTTCTAACATAGCGGAATAGGTGGGTAAAATATGCAAGGTTTCATCCTCTGGGGTATGTGCCAATGCCGTCTTAATCGCCTCCTGTAAATCCTCTTTAATAATTAACTCACAAGGATGTTCCGCCTCAGATTGAGAATACTTCAGGCGCAATGCCATATCATAAACGCGATCGCCACTCACCACAATCGTCCCGCCTAACGCCACCAGCTTCTCGGTATCCACGTCCCAAATCCAAGACACATCAGTGCCATCAGGGGTGCGGTCATTCAACACGACTAACTTGGTCGAGGCTCCCCCCTGTTTTTGGATATCATGCACCGCCCGAATCGTTTCATTCATCCCGACCGGATTTTTTGATAACAGAATTCGCACCTTCTTCCCCTGAACCACCAATTCCTCAGCGCGTCCAAATGCAGCCTTGAAGGTTTTAACCGTGTCGTAAATATCCGCCCGTTCAATCCCCAATTCCTCTGCCACTAATCCAGCAGCCAGGGTATTATATTTGTTATAAATGCCAATTAAGATTTGGGGCCACTCCTGACTATTTACCGCTAAAGAACTCTTACTAAAGCCACAACTCGCGCAGTGATAGTCGCCTAAATGAGACAAGTAAACCCCCTTGTAATCCAGGGGATAGCCGCAACTGGGACAGTAAATCGAGTCTACGGCATGGGGAATTTCTTCCAAATAGCGATCGGGTTCATTTAAACCGAAAAATCGCACAGTTTGCGATAACTGTTGACCCAAATGACACAGCGTCGGATCATCGGCATTCAAAATCACCCGTGTTTGGGCAGGAAGCGGTGCGATCGCCTTCAGCCAGCGCTGACTAATTGTATCCACTTCCCCATAGCGATCAAGTTGATCCCGAAACAGATTTAAACCCAAAATCACCTGGGGCTGACAATCCTGCAAGAGCAAGGGTAATATATTTTCATCCACTTCTAAAATGGCGTAATCGGCATCCAACACACCCACCACATTGGTATGCTCCATCAACGCCGTCACCAACCCATTGATCAAATTCGCACCCGTGACATTATGCGCCACTCGCCACCCCTGACGCTCCAACAGAGTCCGCAACAATAGAGCCGTCGTAGTTTTCCCATTCGTCCCCACAATCAGAATCACCCCACGCCGTACCTGTGCCAAAAGCAACGGCAAAGCATGGGGTTGAATTCTGCGGGCAATTGACCCTGGCAATACACTCGCTGCCCCTAAACGGAATCCTCGCACCAACGAGGTAACGCTTTTAGCCGCGCCTACCGATAAACTCAGACGCACTTGATCTAGCACTGATTGACTCACATCCACACTCCTCCCAGACGGGGCAGCTTCTCGGTTCCCTGAGCTTATACTAGGTTATTTACTCAGCCATCTATAGCTCGTCAGCATAATATTCTACCTATTTGCGTAAGTTTGTAGTTGCGCTTTAGCGCCATAAACGTCTGCATCGCACACTATAAACCTTTCACTCCAACCTTGGTCAGGGCGGGTTTAGTCGCATCTGGTAGGGAAGCAACGATAATCGTGAAACCCGCCCCTACACAGACGCCATGTCCTCAATGGTAGGGAAGAGTCAAAACTATTTCACCGCGTCATGATGCTGTTGCACCACTTGAACCAATCGACCCCCGCAATTTAAAATATCATCGGCTAACTGGACAATCCACAGATTGGGCAAGGCTTGGGGTCTAACGGCTAAAACATTGGCAAGGGCATCGTCCTCTCTACCCACGCCCAATAACTCAGCACAAACAATCAACGCCACCGCCGCCGAACGACTCACTCCAGATTGACAATGGATGAGTAAATCCCCCTGGTTCGACGAAATCAAATTGGTAAATTCGATAATTTGCAGGATATGCTCTGCTGTCGGCAAGACATATTCGGGATCATCATGGGGCATATCAATATCATCAAACTCTAATCGCAAATGGTGAGGAATGCGAGTATAACCCGGAGGCGGAGCAACCCCTGGAGAACCAATAGAAATCAGATAGTGAATAGATGACCCTGGCGTTTTCGACCAGAGATATTCACTGGCTTCACTAAATGAACCAATCCAGAGTTTAGGTAAACCCGGAATTTGAATAGAACTCGCCGCCATTGCTGGGGTATCCTGCACGTCGCGATTCATCGCCCCCTTGAGTTTTTCAATCACTGCCGCTGCTCTATCTCGAACATAAGCATCTTCATCATTAAGTGCTTGTCGAATACCCGCTATCACGGTTGGTGTGCCAATATTTCCCAAGGCTTCTACCACTCGTGTGCGGACAAAGACATCTCCATCGCTAAGTGACTGTAAAATTCCCGCAATGGCAGTTTCAGTGCCAATTTCACCTAATACGGCCACAGACGCCGCCCGAACTTCTAAGACAGGATGGTAAAGCCCTTCCAAGAGAATAGAAACCGCGTCTTCGCTCGCCAGATTACCTAAGGCATAGACGGCTTTGGTGTGAATATAAAAGTCTGGGTCATAGAGCGCCCGTTTTAAGTCTTCGAGTGCGGCATCACTTCTGAGTTGTCCTAATGCCCATGTCGCTCTACCGCGAACATAGTGATCCTCATCTTCTCGCAAAACCTGTAGGAGTGGGTCAATTGCCACAGGATTGGCGATACGTCCCAACGCCGTCGCCGCCCGCCAACGGACTTGAGCATCCTCATAGTTTAGGGCGTCCAAGAGTCCCGTAACTGCCCGTTCACTACCGATTTCCCCTAATGCCCACGTTGCCCACTTTCGCACCTGCGGCGATGCATCTCCCAAGGCTGCAAGTAAATGAGTCACCACCACATCACTACCAATTTGTGCCAGTCCCCACGCCGCCCAAGCCTGTACGCTATTATCGTCCTGGTTGAGTCCTTGCAGGAAAACTGGAATCGATTGTTCTGAGCGCATTCGGGCTAAGGAGCGAATTTTATGCACGACTGAAGCATTATCAGGGTTAGTCATTAAATTAAGTCAAACGTCATTTGTAAGGGGTTGATGAACATTTACAGAACTTAACATCGTTCGGTTTTTTTCCACCGACCTACTTAGTCCGTTGTCAGTTATCACGGATAAAAAATCCGACTGTGAAAGAAGTAATCGAAAGACGCCATAGCGGAACTCAGCTATACGTCAACGTATCGCGGGAGTCCCTACCCTCAACGAAGTAGGGTAGGGAGGGATAGCGGATTGCCGGAGGAACGGAGGCAATCAACCCTTCGACTTCGCTCAGGGTTAATCTTGAGGTGTTTCCTGGGATTTGATATAAGCCTTAACTTAACCCCACCTGAATGTGCTAGATTAATCTTAACAGGAGGAAACAGCAATGCGAACAAGACGTGTAACTTTTCGGCTATACCCCAATAGAAAGCAAGAGCAGATATTGCGGTATCACCGTAAGTTGCACCAGGATTTGTACAACGCTGCTGTTTGTAATCGGTTCACTCAGTACCAAAAGTTTAACCATCGGGTTGACTACTTCGAGCAACAAAACTCTTTACCTGCCTTCAAGGAAGTTTGGGTAGAGTACAAAGAGTGTAATTGTATGACCTTGCAGGCTACGTTAAAGCGTGTTGATTACGCATTTAATCGGTGGTTTAAAGGGTTAGCCAAGCGACCTAAGTATAAGTCAATCAGGCATTACTCTGGCTGGACGTATCCCAGTAAAACAGGTTGGAAGGTACACACAACGGGTGATAACGGTTATCTAGATTTAGCCAAAATTGGTTCTATCCAGATGCGCGGTAAAGCCAGAAGTTGGGGAACTCCAACAACTTGTACCCTTGTTTACCGTAATGGGAAATGGTATGCCAGCATAACCGTTAACCTAACCGAATTGCAGGCAGCGACAAGGCAAACAGATTTTGGCTCAGTCGGCATTGACTTGGGTTGCAAGTCAGCATTAGCAATTACTGATGGGAAAAACCATTCTTTTGTTGAAGCCCCTAAGTTTTTGCGAAAAGCTGAGGCAAAAATCAAGCATCTTTCTAAAGGGAAGCGTCGTCAAACAGCGCCCAATAGAAAGAAAAAACAGAAAGGCTCTAGGCGGTGGAAAAAAAACCAGGCAAAAATTAGCAAAGTAACTCGCAAAGTAGCTAATCAGCGCCAAAACTGGGTACACCAAGTAGCAACAGACATTGTGCGCTGTAATAGCTTCGTTGCTACGGAAAAGCTAGAAGTCTCTAAAATGACCCGCCAAGCCAAAAAAGGCAAGCGCAAAAAACAAAAAGCCGGACTAAACAAATCCATTTTGGATGTGGGTATGGGGATGTTAAGGTCAGCGATTGAATACAAAGTAAAAGACGCTGGCGGGGTTTTTATTGAGGTTCCTACTCGCCAAGTGAAACCATCCCAAACCTGTCCTAACTGTGGAAATCAGCAGAAAAAGACCTTAGACGAAAGAGTTCACCATTGTCATAAATGTGGATTTACGATGGATAGAGATTTAGCGGCGGCTTTAGTTATGCTTTTGTGGGCATTAGGAATTCTACCGGGGCTTGGAACGAGCCTCGTAGACGCTGATGTCTCTAGCTCTACTTCAGAAACTCGTCAGCACAAGCAAACGGGAAGCATGAAGCAACTAGGACAAGCGAAGCGTCAGAAACACAAACCTATTGGTCTGGTTGTAGAAACCCAGACCTCAACGAAGTAGGTCTGGGTAGTTCATCAAAAACTGGATTTGCGATCGCGGCACTGCCAGAGGTAATCGCGATTAGGTCATTCGCGTCTACGCCTTTGAGACGAGCTAATGTTTCATCACCAGAACTGATCAGAGCATGACCCTTATTCCCACCGCTTCCCTGAGTGATGGTCAGCTCTTCAAAGGTCAGTCCATTGGCTAACCCCAAAAAATCTTCACCCAGATGAAAATCTATTATTGTATCAGTTCCTTCGCCAAGGGCAAGCACAAACGTATCGCTACCCTGTCCCCCAGAGAAATCGTCTCCCGTGAGAGTGTCATCCCCTAAACCGCCCCAAAGTAGGTCATCGCCATCATCACCCCAAATTCGGTCATGATCATCGCCGCCATAGAGGGAATCATTTCCACCCTTACCGCCAATCCGATCATTCCCTTTACCACCATAAATGATGTCATCACCGCCAACCATACCACCAGAGGAACGGTGGTTAAAGTCACCGCGCAGGATATCATTACCCTCTTTGCCGTAAATCATATCATTGCCTAAACAGCCGGCGATGATATCTTTATCCGCACTACCTTGTAGATGGTCATCTGATGCACTACATTTAATCGGAGACTGATTATCGGTAGTGGTTGACTCAGATTCGGGTTCAGATGTCAATTCTGATGTCGGAGTTTGAGTATCAGGGGTTGAGTCTGTTTCTGTGTTTGAGTCACTCGGAGTTTGAGTATCAGGGGTTGAGTCTGTTTCTGTGGTTGAGTCACTCGGAGTTTGAGTATTAGGGGTTGAGTCTGTTTCTGTGGTTGAGTCACTCGGAGTTTGAGTATTAGGGGTTGAGTCTATTTCTGTCGTTGGTTCAGGTGTCGGAATTAATTCATCTGTATCCAGGTCAAGTTTGACATTTTCTGACCCAATCGTCACCTGACGAGTTTCAGTATCTGTCTGTCCATCATCATCCCAGTCGCCAGCAAAGGTCACTTGGTAGGTTCCAGTGGGCAACTGCATTTGATAACCACCTGCGTTCCAAGTCGTCGTTGTGAAACTTGCGTTAGTTGTGGTGTTAACGGCTGTGACATTAATTCCGCCCAGTCCTTCATCGGCGCTATAAAATTGATCATCTATAATCTGGTCGTCAAAAACAACTCCCATTAACCAGGAATTGCCAAAATTGAAGCGATTGCCAAAGTTTTGGGTGATGACCAGTGATCCAACCTGGGTAGCTGGGTCATTTTCGGGAATAATCGAAAGACCCACTTCCCGAAAATTCGAGTTCATAATATTATTGCGGTGACCATGGGACGCTTGTATCCCGGTTGAAGTGAAACCCCAATCAATGGCAAAACCTGCATGTCCGTGAAAAACGGAGTCAGCATACGTATAGACATTCTCACCCACAGTAGACCAGTTATAGCCAGTCTTGCCAATCCGCTGACTCAAATTTAATTCCCCAGGTAACTGATGGGACTGGGTATCTTCTTGGATCATCAACTGATTATGGTTTTGCGCCGCCTCTTGGAGTTGATCTGACCAGGCTAGGGGTTGAACGGGTGTGAGATTAGCCCACTGAGTTTGCAATACATCCAGATCAACATTAAAGTAGTCCAACGCGAAGTTAACATCAGCATCAGCTGAATTGATTAATAAATCAAGTTCGCCGACTGGGTTGAGCCTCATCCGGTTGATCAACTCCAGCATTTCCTGTTCTTGGACGGTAGGTTGAGAGGGATTGGATTGTTGAGGTTGCATCGGTAGTACCCTGAAGTGTGGTTGTTAACTCCAGTCTCAACAACCGATGATTGCGATCGCGTTTTCGCTAGGTTTTCGTTATGTGTGCGTAACTTTACTTGTTTCCTGTTTCCTAGTTAGTATTGACTTTATTGCGCTGGTATGGTATGAGGGCGATTCAGTTTGTGCGATCGCTTGAACTCCTCAGCCAATCAGGGATAATCAGAAACAGGGAATTCCATCTAAACTAACTTTGTAACTGTAATATGACCTTTGACTCATTGCCTGTTCTTAGTCAACATCCAACCAATCGCTATTCTTACAAACGTCTTATTGCCCAATGTTTGGTCACTCTGATTGCTGTCCTCGGCTGTTTGCTGCTATCAACACCATCAGCCCTAGCCGAACTCAATGATGACCACTTTGACGGCAATATCTTTGCCCTCTATGCGGGGAATGGTTCCCTAGTCCCGCCGCGTGTCACTCTGGCAGACTCCATAAAAGCACATAAACCAGCCTTGCTGGTGTTCTATATCGATGACAGCACAGATTGTAAGAAGTTTTCCACCGTGGTGTCCCAGCTACAAGCGCCTTATGGACGGGCGGCGAGTTTTATCCCCATTAGCGCGGATACTCTGTACGACAAACCGAGTGATGACCCAATGAAACCGGGCTACTATTATGAAGGATTAGTCCCCCAAACCGTTCTCATTGACCAAGAGGGTGAGGTTCGATTGAATGAAACAGGACAAGTCAGCTACGAAAAAGTTGATGATGTCTTTCGGGAGGTTTTTGACTTACTTCCCCGTTCTGAATCACAAGACTTAAAACGGCGACCGATTAACGAGATTAATACGGAATTAAGCCAAGATTGACAATACCAGGGAGTTTGGGGAAAAGTATCCAAAATATGCAAGTATAAAGTTGTGGCAGAGTGCATATCTCAATTTTCCCCTCCCCCTCCGCACCCTGGCACTCCTGCCCCTCCACACTCCTGCTGCCCCAATCTACAACGATCACACATCTGATGTCACGGGTCTACAGCACCGAGGAACTGATCCAAATTTTGGCAGAGGAACGCCGTGCCTGTATGAATGGTCAGCGTCTGAATCTAGCCGCTTCCGCATCGGGAAATCCGGTGATTGATCGATTTCTCAAATCTGAGGGCATTCAAAAATTTAGTGCCTATCGAGATTTTAAAGCGGCGGTTCACCACTATCAGCGACAACATCAGGTTTCGGGTATCGTGTGGCGACAGTTAACCCTCAACGGAATCACATTGCGTTATCCGACGGTGCATGATCAGTTAGTGGCGTTAAGCAGTGACGTAGAGATTATCAAAGCGGCTAAACCTTCAATCTTGGAGTTTTGGCGACAGGTTACTCCGGGTATGGACTTGTACCTGAGTATCCGTTTGGGCAAAGACTATCGCCAAATACAGCCTGAAGATGTGGACGCGATCGCATCGCGAACGGAATGGGTTAACCTTTTACATTATGGGAATTCCCAGATTCTGGAAATCATCCTTCAGCTTGGCTGGGGAAAGCCAGAAGAAGCCTCTTACCGCCGGGGGTGGCCCGCCTCAGGTAGCGAATATGTTCATGCTGTTCCCCTGGGTCAGCGTCCCATTTGTTAATTGGCTACCAACCCAAGCCGGGACAAATTTATTCCCTGTTCCCTGTTAAGATTTCCCTTTCCTAACCAAAATGTCCCGCCTTAGACCGATAGCCGACTTTATTATCACTCTAAGTACGGGAGAGCCGGAATGGGGGATTTACCACAAGCTAATTCATCTTGCTGCATTGTTTCTATCGTACTTGATATTAGCTACCTTATACACTTCCTCAGTATTCATCTCAGGGAAGCGCCCCGTTCCTCCACCGAAACTTTCAGGTGTTGGTTGGTCAAAAGAAGTAATTTCTCCATATTGAGTCATGGATTGATCCGTACCCATACGATGATAGGCAAGGAGTTCATATCCTTGCCAAGAGGAATAGACCCACATTTCCTCCTGGGAGGCGGACGCAAATACTTCTAATGTGACAGATGGAATCCCACGATAGGTGGAGCCATACATCGGGAAGTAACGCTGTTGACCTGCATCATTCTCAACTGAGAAACCGAGGACGGCGCTGTCTGAACCCAAGTCAACGTAGAACTGTGCTAAGCCCGTGCCAACCTGTACAGACTCCAGTATGATATCAGGATCTTCACTGGCAGCCGTTACTCCACTAGCCTGTCCACTGCTTTCAGACTCGCAACCGACCTGGAAGGCAAGCATTAAACCCAAAAGGAGGTGCTTCATTATTTTCATCATGCTCATCTTAGATCGCAACACTACTGGGGAGTGAATTATTACCATCTATTGGAACCCCCAGAATTTCCACCTGGATTAGCAGAAGATCCCCAGCTATGAGGCTCAGACCAATTCCACCACATATACTGCCTTTCCATTCCACTTAAAGCAAAAGCTGGGTGATTTGCAAATCGACCAAAAGATTCCTGATCCATTGCGTTATACATCCAGATATTCATTGTGGCTGTTTGTGCATCGCAATCAATAGAATCGACGGTTGCATATATACCAAATGAGCCAATTGAGCAGGTGTACAGTTCAAATGTTTGAATCTCTGGACTCATCGGTATCGGGTTAAGTTTTGAAGTAACGTATATGATAAATGCGTTTTTACAAGTTTCAGGGTCAGTTCCAGGCGGACTATTAACCCAAATACGGTGAGCATTAGGATCAGTAACCGGCGGATCTGTCATTCCAGGTGTCCAGGATGCATCCGTCAGATGATTCGCTTGCCAATTTCTGCAATTAGCTTCAAGATTTGCTTTGGCTTGATTGACGGCATTAATCACAGGTTGCCATCGTCGCACAATTCTGGTGTAGTTATCGCTTTCTCTCATAACCCATAGTCTTTCCCTAGACCATGGCGCGAAGAATTCATCTAAAACATCGCCAATAGTTGTGCGTTGAATCACATCTTTTTGTGCAAGGCTATCTGATATTCCAGATTGTTGCACCACATGGGTCAATTCATGGGCTGTCAGATGATCAACGCCTGGGGATTTTCCAGCCCCAAAGTAGATATGATTGCCATGCGTAAACGCCTGAGCGCCTAACTCCTGATTCATCTGCACCGCTTCACTACCCGTATGCACCCGCACGCTGCTAAAATCAGCCCCAAAGCGCGGTTCCATAAACCCTCTCACGTTCTCCGATAACGGAGAACCTCCACCCTTAGACGCATTCAAACGGCTCTCTAAATCCCCAGAGGCTTGATTCCCCTCTATTTGAGCTGCCCGTTGTATCATCTGGCGCATCTGCACACGCGGATCAATTTGCCTTTGCACCACAGGCGTAATTGATTGCGCTCGTTTCCAGATCTGATGGGGGTGATGGGGGTGATTGGTGTCCAACTGACGCTGAACGGACGCTGAACTATCAGGAGGCGCTGACATTGATATCACCTG
>NZ_JAVJQN010000093.1:0-78254 GCF_040218245.1 Coleofasciculus sp. E1-EBD-02
ACGGCTCTGGCTCTTGATACATAAGCGTGAGGCAATCCATCCCGAAACGCGATCGCATCTGTAAACCAGCAATTTTACTGACTTGGACTACACAATTGCGCGAAGGTTTGCCAGATCGTGACGCGATCGCACAATCTTTAATAAAGATGTGGGTAATGCATCGATTACCCCCTAGAGGGCGCAAGCTGATGGGGTTCCTCTCAACGTAAACCATGAATGGACGTGAAGGAATAGAGCAGCGGAGGGATGTGGGTGAGGGGTCTGACCCCTGATTCGCCAGCAGTATCCAAGCTTGGGAGAGGGGCTGGGGGTGAGGGCTGGCTTGGGAGAGGGGCTGGGGGTGAGGGGTTGAGCTTAAGTTGACACGGATGGTTTAGGGACTAACGCTAATTAAGAGCTGATAACTGAACAACAAAACCCGCCCTTATTCAACCCAATAATTGACCAACAAAATCCGCCTTTAGATACTTCGCTTCGCTCAGCATGACAGATTCTACCAGAAAGCAATACCTGAAGAAAAACCCCTCCCTAACCCTCCCCTTGTCAAGGGGAGGAAATTCAAATTCATCATTCAATCGCATCGCCAAATCTTAATCGTTTTATCCGCACTTCCGCTGACAAGAATTTGCCCATCTAAACTAATCGCCACGGCATGTACAGCCGCCGCATGACCTTTGAGGGTGCGAAGTTTCCGTCCTTTTCTAACCTGCCACAATTTAATCGTTTTGTCAGCGCTACCACTAGCAAGAATCTGCCCATCGGGACTAAATGCCACTGTCGTTACGCTATCATGATGCCCTTTTAAGGTTCGCAGTATCCGTCCACTACTGAGTTGCCAGAGTTTAATCGTTCCATCGGCACTCCCACTGGCAAGAATCTGCCCATCGGAACTAAATGCTACCCCATTTACAGTATCAGTATGACCTGTAAGTGTATGCAATTCCCGCGCCTTCCCCACCTGCCATAATTTAATCGTTTTATCGCTACTCCCACTAGCGAGAATCTTGCCATCGGGACTAATCGCCACCCCATTGACTCCAGCAGTATGACCCTTAAATGTGCGTAGTTCTCGCCCCTTAACCAGAGACCAAAGTTTAATCGTTTTATCATCGCTACCACTGGCAATTAACTTACCATCGGGACTAATTGCCACCGACTTAACCCCAGCAAATAAACCTGAATGTCCGGTTAAGGTTCGCCGTTCCTTCCCGGTACTAAGTTGCCAAAGTTTAATCGTTTTATCATTCCCCCCACTCACCAAAATTTGCCCATCGGGACTAATCGCAATAGATTGAACATAGCCAAACCTACCTGCATGTCCTTTGAGAGTTTGCTGTTCCTTTCCCGTTTGCACATCCCATAACTTAATGGTTCCATCTGTACTACCACTAACCACTGTTTCTCGATCTGGACTAATCGCAACGGCGTAGACAAAGTAAGTATGACCTTTGAGGGTATGAACACAGCGCCAGTTCTGCTGGAGTGGCTGCAAGACTACATTTTGTAGCTTACTAATGCAGAAAAGGACATCTTGATAGTCTCGCAACTCTTGGTATTGCCAATACAAACTAGCCGCTTGATTAAAATCCGCGATCGCATGTCGGTGTTCGCCCAGTTGAGAATACGCAAGTCCGCGATATTTATAGGCTTTAACCAAGTCAACATCCAGCCAGATAGCTTTACTAAAATAGTCGATTGCTTGCTGATATTGACAATCCTTTGCCAGTTCCATTCCCCACTGGTAATAGCTTGTCCCATCCACATCCTGGTTAACTTCTGGCTGAGGTAACACCGGAGTGTATGACTTCAGATTTTGGTAAGCCTCATTTATTTTTTTAAGTTTCTCTTGTCCTTTAGCTTGTCGTTGTGGATCATCAGGAAAACGATCCGGATGCCAACGTCTAGCTAATTCCCGATAGGCTTGTTTAATTTCCTCTAAAGACGCACCCGGTTGCAGTCCCAAAATCACATAATACTGATTAAGCTGATCCATGAAAATTACGAATTATCTGAATTATAAATTATAAATTCTATTTTCCCCGTTTCTTAACCCATGACAAATGACGAATGACAAATGACAAATGACAATCTTATTGATATCGCCAAATCTTAATTGTGCCATCACCACTCCCACTAATAATCATCTCTCCATCTTGACTCAATGCAATCGAATTCACATCCCTAGTATGTCCCGCTAACGTCGCCGCCACTTTACCACCATGCAAATCCCACAACTTAATTGTGGCATCAGCGCTACCACTAACCAGCATTCGTCCATTATGACTAAATCTTACCGTTCGCACCCAATCCCCATGTCCTCTGAGAGTAGCCAGGAGTTTACCATTCCCTAAATGCCATAATTTAATCGTCGTATCGCTGCTACCACTGGCAAGTATTTTCCCCTGAGGGTCAATCGCCACAGAATTGACATCCCGTTCATGACCTGTAAAAGTATTTACTAATTCCCCCTTATCCAGACACCATAACTTCACCGTATTATCACTACTTCCACTCACCAAAAATTGTCCATTCGGGCTAAAGGTAACTGAATTAATCCCGCGTAAATGGTGGAAGGTGTAGAGTAAATTACCTGTATCAATATGCCATACTTTAATAACTTGGCGATCGCTACCACTTGCCAGGAATTTCCCATCAGGACTGATCGCCAAACATATCGACACTCTTGCCTCGAAATAATCCGCGATCGTACAACTTACAAAACCGGATTGCCAATGCCATAATTCAATTGTGTCATCCACACTACCACTCGCCAAAATTTGACCGTCAGGACTAAACGCCACCGACAACACAGGTTTTATATGTTTGATCAGCGTATGCAACAATTCCCCTGTCTGAAGATTCCACAATTTAACCGTTTTATCAAAACTTCCACTCGCCAGACATTGTTCATCAGGACTCATTGCCACTGAACAAACCGAACTTGAATGACCGATGAGCGTATGAATGCATTTCCACGTTTTTTTCTGAGGAATAAGTTGATGAATTGTCGGTATAGTTAACGTTTGAAGTTGGGCAAAATAGCGGTGACGTGTCTTCGGTGAATCAGGATTCAAGTCCTGTAAAACATCTCGCGCTTGTTGATAGCGCCGCCGGACGGGACGTTGCAACAATTTATCGAGAACTTGCTCTAATTCCGGACTCAGGGACGTAGTTAAATAATCTCGCCATACCCAATCTCCCTCATTCACACAATAAAGTTCTAAGGGATGGCGTCGAGTCAACAGATGAATACAAGTAACACCCAGACTATACAAATCACTAGCAAAAAACGCTTGACCTAACGCCTGTTCCGGTGCCGCATAGCCAGCCGAACCAATAATCGTTCCTTTGCGAGTGAGAGCAGTAATCGTGGCAAATTTAGCCGCACCAAAATCCACAAGTACCAGTTGTCCTTTCCTGGCTCCCTGGAAATTGGAGCAAGAACGACAAATCACATTGGCTGGCTTAATATCCCGATGAATAACATTATGATTGTGAATAAAATCTAGCAATGGCAGCAAACTATTGAGTAAGTCTCGAATTTGCTGTTCAGTGAAAGCACCTTGAGCGATTAACATTTGAGCTAAATCATACCCCGGAATATATTCTTGTACCAAATACTGGCGATTATCCCGATTAAAATGGGCAAACAGTTTTGGAATTTGGGGATGGTAGCCCAAATCATCAAGACGCACCGCTTCTTGCTCAAAAAGTTCCGCCGCTTTCTGGACAGTATCGGTTCCTTGAGCTTGAGGATAAAATTGTTTAATCACACAATGGGGCTTAGACGGTTTATCCTCATCCACAGCTAAAAACGTTCTACCAAATCCCCCCTGTCCAATCAATCGAAGCCCCCGATAACGCTCTCTCAATAGTAAATTTGACCCACAACTTTGGCAAAATCGATTACCATCGGGGTTCTGAGGCTCTAGGCATTTAGGGTTGAGACAGTAGCTCATAATTTGTCCAAATTACAATTGAATCCAAGGCGGTATTATCTCTAGGAATGCAGGAGTGTACTGCATCTATCATAAACCTTCCCCACTCTGCCGACAAAGACAGCGATCGCGTTCCTTCTTACTCTCAATTTAACTCGGGGTATGATCTTGCAACCAACTGGTTAAATCGGTAACATCAGTAAACGTTAGGACAGCATCGGCTAATGCTTCTAATTGCCCAGAAGATAATTGACGCAGGCGGGTTTGAAGTTCGGGCGCGATCTCTCCGATACGACGTTCTAATAAACGTAAGATTATTCCAATTTCTCCTTCTTGTTTACCTTGTTCTAAACCTTGTTCTAAACCTTGTTCAATGCCTTTCAAAATAGCGCCACGTTGGTCTTCTAGAAACATCTGTTGCTTTTCTAGCGTTTCCAACTCTTCCATACTTAAATTCGCTTGATTAGCAATTCTAAACGCTTTCTGAATAGCAGCAACTTCATCCATTGTTTCCGGTACACTGTCTAAGTTGCTCGTTTGTTTCATGAAATAAATCCATTTATCGGTTAATGTTTCCAATTCATTTAAATCTTTCTGAAAATTCGGCAACTCTACAAAAATCAATTCTAAAGGATGTTCCGGATATATGAATAAATCCTCCATATCGGCAAAAGTAAATCGGGAAATGACTTTATTTCGATGGGGAAACATCTGAAAGTCTGTAATTGTTAAAGCAATGACAGAATTCAGCTTAGAGTATCCTTCCCCAGATTTAAGTTGAGTCGCAAAGGTTTTAGCGGCATTGAAGACAACTCGTTTATCAAAAGCAACGACATTTAAAACTTGCATTTCAATGATAACGATTTTATTTCCAGTAATTTTCGCCTTAACGTCTAGAAAGGTGTCTTTTAGACCAGGAATACTCGGCGGCAAATACGGATCGATAATCTCTAAGTCTTCGATGGTTGGATTACCTTCGTATAGAAGCCCATTTAAAAAACTAATCAGGATGTCTTTACTATCGGTAGAACCGAATATTTTTTTGAAAGCAAAGTCTGTTTTGGGGTTAATGAAAATCATATATAGCACCTACTTTATTTATGGAATTACAGAGTAATAGGGGTAACATCAAAGAAAAGAGTTTACAATTCTTGAGATTAGCTATAGATAAGAGGGGACTATAAAATATTGTATTATGTTCTCAAGTTATTGACAGATAGAATCGCGATCGCGACGCAAGGCTGACCGGACTGAAGTTCAGGCGCGATCGCACTCCTAAAGCCTACGCCATATCTTGATTGTTTTGTCACTACTTCCACTAATCAATCGCTGCCCATCGGGACTGAAAACCACCGATGTCACTGCACCCGCATGGTCAGATAAAGTGCTAATTAACTCCCCATCCTCCAGATTCCAGAGTTTCAGGGTTTGGTCACAACTTCCACTGATTAAGGTTTTCCCATCCCGACTAAAGGCAAGACAGCGAACCTCATCAGTATGTCCTGTTAAGGTATACCTTTCCTGTCCAGTTCTCATGTCCCATAATTTAATCGTACAGTCTGCACTTCCACTCGCCAGCCATTGTCCATCGGGGCTAAATATGACCGCATAAATTCCCCTTTGATGTCCGTTGAGTGTGATCGTATCGTTGCGAACAGAGGAACGCACATCCCAGAGTTTAATCATGCCATCCCGACTCCCACTCGCCAGGATTTGTCCATCGGGACTAAAGGCTACGGTATGAACTTTGTCCCCATGTCCTTTAAAAATGCGTTTTTGGGCTAAGGTATTAGCATCCCAAAGTTTAACGGTACAGTCAGCACTCCCACTCGCCAAGGTTAAACCATCGGGACTAAAGGCGACGGCAAGAAAATAGTAAAAATAGCCCTTTAGACTGCGTTTCTGCTGTCCGGTACGAGTATCCCACAGCTTAATCGTATGATCCGCGCTCCCACTGGCTAAGGTTTGTGCGTGAGGATTAAAGGAAATGGATAAAACTGGCTGGGAATGTCCTTTAAGGATAAGGTGTTTTTGTTCAGTTTGAATATCCCACAATTGGATTGTATTGTTAATCGTGTTAGTGGCGATAATTTGCCCGTTTGGGTGAAGAGTCAGCGTGGTAATTGGCGCTAAATTTCCGGTTAGGGTGTTGACACATTGCCATCGGGGAATGGTGTCTGGTAAAAGCGGTTGAATTTCTACAGCAGGCTCAATCGTGGGAGAATTGGGTTCTGGGGTTGGGAATTGTGCGATCGCACCCTGTAATTGTGCAATCTGCTGATCAGGTTGGGATTGGAGAGAGTCTAAGTTAGTAACTCGTTGCTGGAGGAGTGCGATCGCGGTTTCTGTCTGTTGATGAGTCTTCTGATCAAATCGCCCTCGATTAGCTAAATTCAATCCCAGAGTAATCGTAATTGGTGCGGCGGCGTAAACCGCCTGCTGAGTGGCGGCGGCGATAACCGTTCCCAATCCTGAACCAGCGAGGAAAAGGTATTCGGTAATCTTTAGCCAGTGGCGGTTACTCATAAGGGAATAACTCAAATTGAGCGATCGCGACCCATTTCCCGATACAATATCTGGGCATTGTAGCAGCAAAAGGTAGGCAGAATGGTACAGGCAACGATTGGTATTATTGGCGGTAGCGGACTTTACCAAATGGATGCCCTCAAAGATGTGCAAGAGGTGCAACTCGATACCCCCTTTGGAAAGCCGTCTGATGCTTTAATTGTCGGCACTCTAGAAGGAACGACCGTTGCCTTTCTTGCCCGTCATGGTCGTAACCATCATCTCATGCCCACTGAATTACCCTTCCGTGCCAATATCCACGCGATGAAACAGTTGGGCGTCAAATACCTGATTTCCGCCTCAGCCGTGGGTTCCCTCCAGGAAGAAGCCAAACCTTTAGATATGGTCATACCCAATCAATTTATTGACCGCACCAAAAATCGTGTATCTACTTTTTTCGGTGAGGGGATTGTGGCGCATATTGGCTTTGCTGAACCCGTATGTCATCAACTCGCCGAGGTTTTAGCTGATGCGGTGGCTAGCTTACAGTTAACTGATGTCACCCTGCATCGCGGTGGCACCTACATCTGTATGGAAGGACCCGCCTTTTCCACTCAAGCTGAATCCCATCTCTACCGGAGTTGGGGCGCAACGGTGGTTGGGATGACGAATTTACCTGAGGCAAAACTAGCGCGAGAAGCAGAAATCGCCTACGCCACCTTAGCCCTAGTCACCGATTATGATTGCTGGCATCCCGATCATGACAGCGTAACCGTAGAAATGGTAATTGGCAATTTACGGCGCAATGCGACGAATGCTCAACAGGTGATTCAAGAAACCGTGCGGCGTCTTGCCCAAAATCCACCCCCATCCGAGGCACACTCAGCGTTAAAGTACGCGATTTTGACTCCACTCGACAAAGCGCCAGAGGCGACGAAGCAGAAGTTAAGCCTCTTCTTGCAAAAATACTTGTAGTCATTTGTCATTTGTCATTTGTCATTTGTCATTCGTCATTTGTCATTCGTCGTTTGTTGATTGTTCATGGTTCATTGTTGATTGGTAGTCCTCTTCCCCAGCTCCCCCAGCTCCCAGACGTAGCATGCTACGTCTCTACATTGCTCCCTCATCTCCCTCATCTCCCTCATCTCCCCCTCACCCCTTCTGCCAGACTGAGAAAGTTTGCGTAATACAACGTAATATTAACAAACGTAAACTTATACCCATATTCACGTTTCCAATTGTGTATGATGGTTCGTATGACCCAACTGTATTACAGCGGCATCAAAAGATTTTCTCAAATCGCCGTTGTTACAGAAAGCCTCTGTTAGCTACAGGTTCCGACCCTGGTTGAGAGATGGTTAACAGAGGTTGGGTAAACAGGGTGCATCTACTATTCATAACTCAGACGCTTATGTGTCCCTCGACTCTCTCATTCAACTATCTCATACAACATTATTTGTAATACAAAATAAAATTTTCGTAATACGTTGGCTGTAGTGAGAGCAATCTCCCAGAGGATAGTCTGAGTAAATCGCTCACGATCCTGGGAGGTTTAATTAATTTATATGACAGGTAAAAAAAAGTTACTTACGCAAAAGCTGACGTTGCTAGCGTTTTAGGTTAGGGTTATGTATTAAGAGAGTCGTAAATTTCTGTAATCTCAACCGAGTAGTGGGAAGAAACCAAAGACAGGGTGTAGGGAATAGCGGCTGAGGACTAACGCTCGAAAGTCGCTGCTTCCACCCGGAAGAGGAGAGAGAACATCTATGCGATATGTGAGTAATTTTTTGAGGGAATGTTGCTATCTCACCGAACTCAACTCCCAGATCAACCAAATTATTACTCAGGATGCTGCTGCTAATACAAATAGATTAAGTGATTGCAACTAGAAAGCAGAGTAGGGGTTCAAAGGAATTGGTAAACGATGCTCAAATTAACAACACCAAACGTTGGCAAAACCAAACGATGGTGTTATTCGAGTTGACTCAATCTCAGAGACTCAACGCCGGAGATTTGACCACCGTAATTTGTGACTTGACAAAAGCCGCCGCCGATGCATTAGACGCTGAGCGAGTCAGTGTATGGTTGTACAACGATGCAGCTTCCCAGCTTAATTGTGTGGAACGGTATGAGAATGGTAAACACTATCATGGCTGGGACAAAACCCCAGGACAAAACCAGGGAAAAGATATCAGTCCACCTATATTACCGAAGACGTGTTGTTGTCTTACCAATCCCCTATTGCTGGGGCGATTGGATGTACCGATCTGGCAAAACGAACAGATGATCGGTATGATTAGCTACGAACAAAGCTTATCCAGTCCGAGGGAGTGGACGCCTCAAGACAAAACCTTTGCCAGCGCGATCGCGAATTTAATTGCCCTGCGACTGGAACAATGGCATCACCAACAGGCAATGCAGGAGTTGAATCAGGGAGAAAGCCGTTACCGATTACTGGTTGAGAAGTCTCCCGATCTGATTTCTCAACATCGGACAGATGGGGTCTATGTATATGCTTCACCCGCTTGTCGTACCCTCTTAGGATACGAATCTGATCAGTTGGTGGGACATTCCATTGACGAGTTAGTGCATCCTCAAGATGTCACCGCGATTAAACAGATCTACTCCAACCCCACGGATTGCCAACACCAGCAGCCGATTCGCTACCGCATCCGTCATCAAAGCGGCGATTATCGGTGGCTAGAAAGCACGATCAATCCGATACGCCATCCTCAAACCAATCAAGTAACCGAACTTGTCGTTGTCTCGCGGGAGATTCGTCAACCCCAGCCCGCCGGAGAATCACGCCCCAAAGCCACACCTCACGCCTTGAAAATGAACCCCTTAGCCGTGGCAAAACAGGCAAACCCATTTAAACCCTTGGGCTTAGGGTCCCGCCTTTCCCGATTAACCCATCCCCCGGCGATGCCGACAACCCCCGCTCCACCCAGCCACAGCCGGATTTCCGCACTGGCGGCGGTGGTAGAAGATCGGCTGATGAGTGGCATGATGCTATTGGGAAATCAATCCCTCAACTCAGAATCTCGGCGTACCTTTAGCTGGGTTGCCAATGCCATTGCCGTTGCCATTGACCAATATTGGGCGCGTTCAGAACTACTCAGCCGTCGCGAATCTCTGCTTTTTGGGCTTGCCAATCAAATTCGCAACTCCCTAGAACTTCATACTATCCTGGAAACAGCAGTAGAATCGATTCGCACGCTACTCAAAATCGATCGCTGTCAATTTCTCTGGTATCGACTCAAAGCACAACCCCCCCATTGGGATGTAGTCAAAGAAGCCAGAACACCTGATTTATCCAGCTCTATCGGTCAACATTCAACCGAGCAAATTGCCCCCCTTGCCCAGCGGATTCTCAAGCGAGAAATTGTTCAGGTTGATGATGTGGAAACTTGTGATGACCCGATCCTAAAACAGTTTTTAACCCAACAGGGATATACCTCAATCTTGTCCCTACCGATTAAAACCCGGGCGGGAGACATTGGCGCGATTAGCTGTATTCACGGGACAGAACAACGTCCCTGGGATAATAGTGAAGTGGAACTATTGCAAGCGGTTGTCGCTCAACTAACGATCGCACTCGATCAAGCCTCCCTCTACACCCAAGCCCGTGAAAGCGCTGAGATTGCCCAAGCCCAAACCCAAGAACTTGAACAAACCCTAAACCAGCTTCAAGCCACCCAAGCCAAACTGGTGCAGAGTGAAAAAATGTCCAGTTTAGGACAATTAGTGGCAGGTGTGGCACATGAACTGAATAATCCAGTTAATTTTATTCACAATAACTTAACCTACGCTAGTGCCTATTTTTATGACCTCTTGAATCTGGTACGCCTTTATCAAGAGCATTACCCCAATCCGGCGGCGGCTATTGCGGAGCAAGCGGAACTCATTGATGTTGACTTTATCGCCGATGACTTACCCAAACTGCTGCGTTCTATGCAACGGGGAACCGATCGGATTAGTTCTATTGTCCTCAGCTTACGCAACTTCTCCCGCCTGGATGAAGCCGAGATGAAACAGGCTGACTTAAATCAAGGAATTGAGAGTACCTTACTGATGTTGCAACATCGCCTCAAACCCAAAGGGAACCAGCCTGAGATTAAAGTGCTGACGGAGTATGGCGATTTGCCTCAGGCAGACTGTTATCCTGGACAGCTTAACCAGGTGTTTCTGAACATTCTCAACAACGCGATCGATGTTTTGGAGCAGTCTTTTAAAGATAATCCCGATTATCCTGCACCGATTATTGCTATTCGCACGGGGGTATTGGAATGTTCCACGGATTCCTCTCACCAGCCAGACTCTCAGCTCGATATCCAGACAGAGGAGAAGAAACCATCGTTACCGAACTGTCCAAGGATTGCGATTCAAATTGCCGATAATGGACCGGGAATAACGGATGAGATAAAAGCACGGTTATTTGATCCCTTCTTTTCCACTAAAGTGGTTGGACAAGGAGTGGGTTTAGGATTGACCATTTGTTATCAAATTGTGGTCGAACATCATCATGGTATTCTCAACTGTACATCCACACCAGGGAAAGGGACTGAATTTTGGATCGAGATTCCGATTCAGCAAGTTACCAGTTCTTAGGATTCAGGTAGAGACATGCCATGGCACTATGGCGAGCAGATTT
The DNA here is from genome assembly GCF_040218245.1 of Coleofasciculus sp. E1-EBD-02. NCBI lineage: Bacteria > Bacillati > Cyanobacteriota > Cyanophyceae > Coleofasciculales > Coleofasciculaceae > Coleofasciculus > Coleofasciculus sp. E1-EBD-02. The sequence goes on from NZ_JAVJQN010000093.1 coordinate 11,098, forward strand.
GTAGGAACATTTGATACTCTTAATTATCTGTAGGAAAGTTGCTAGGAAGGTAATAAAGTGTCAGTCAATGCCGACAAACCCCATTTGTGGAAACCGGATATCGCTCAGTCGGTAGACTTTTACAATAACTGGTTTATGCAGTTCGCTCCCCAAGCGTACCGCGACACTCGCATTACGACAACTCAACAAGTCGAATCCGCCTTAATCTTTACAGCGAATCTCACCACTATTACACCCACTGTCCTTCGGCAGCATCCAGAAGTTTTGCCCATCCTCCGGATGGCGACAGCACCACCAATAGCCCGCGATCGCTTGATTGGTTTAGCTGGGGTATCAACTAATCTGGTCAAAAACATGGAGGAGAAGCAACGTACTCCACCTCGGTTAGATAGTGCTACTCTAGAGGCGGGATTGGATAAAATCAGTCAAATTATTACCCGACTGATTGATAGAGATATTTTCTCCTGGTTGGAGAGTGGGCAAGAACCGACTGATACAGATGTTAACCGAGCAGCTACTATTGTAGCCGATCGCCTCTGCGGTGCTATTTCTGACCCAATTATTCGCAACGCTCAAGAGCAAAGACAGCTTGCGGCGATTCGGCAATGGCTGGAGCAACATGGTTACTCCTATATTAGCGGAGAAACTCGGTTAAGTTTTGAGAGAATGCAGCCAGGAACGTTTGCGTTTCGTCTAAATATTCCCATACTTTTACAGGGAGGTACTAAACAAATTAATATCCCGATTGATGTGGTAGTCATGCCCCTTCAAACCCGTCCCGGTGAGCTACCTTTGCTGATTGAAGCCAAATCTGCTGGGGACTATACTAATCCCAATAAGCGACGCAAAGAAGAAGCTGCTAAAATGGCTCAGTTGAGAAGTAACTATGGCAATAATGTCCGTTTTATTCTGTTTCTGTGCGGCTATTTCGACAGCGGTTATTTGGGGTACGAAGCGGCAGAAGGAATTGACTGGGTGTGGGAACATCGGATTGATGATTTAGCGCTGTTTGGGATATGAATTTAAGGACGACAGAATTAAGACGGGCGTGGAGACAATCGCAACTGGATGGAGCGAAAACCCAGGCGGAACGAAACAAGTTGGGTCAATTTGCTACACCGATAGTGCTGGCAGCAGATATTATCAAATATGCTAAGAGGCTATTACCCACAGACCCAAAAATTCGTTTTCTTGACCCCGCTTTTGGTACAGGAGCGTTTTACTCGGCTTTGTTACAGCAATTTCTCCCATCGCAAATTGTTAAGGCAGTAGGGTATGAAGTTGATTCTCATTACGGGAATGAAGCGATAAAACTTTGGTGCGAAGCGTCACTTCAACTGTATATTGCTGACTTCACCCAGGCTGTACCTCCTAACTCGGACTTGGCTAAAGCTAATTTGCTCATTTGTAATCCTCCCTATGTTCGCCATCATCATTTAAGTCGGGTTGACAAGGTAAGATTACAACGAGTCACCGAGGAGATAGCGGGAATAAAACTCAGCCAGTTGGCTAGTCTTTACTGCCATTTTTTGTGTATTTCCGATGCTTGGATGGCTCCCGATGGTTTGGCTGGTTGGCTGATTCCTACGGGGTTTATGGATGTGAATTATGGGCAACCAATTAAGGATTATTTGCTCAACCGGGTTACGTTGTTACGGATTCATTGTTTCGATCCAACTGATGTACAGTTTGAAGATGCACTCTGCACATCGGCTATGGTTTGGTTTAAGAAAGCTTTGCCACCCGCGAACCATGTTGTCAAATTAACCTATCAGGGGAGTTTGACAGCACCTAAGATGTCCCGGATGATGTCAGTCAAGTCGCTACGCAAAACCGCTAAGTGGACTCAGTTTGGGTTGGTGTCGGCTGGGAGAAATTCTCCAGAGCAGCCATTAAAGCTATCAGATTTATTTACTATAAAACGGGGGTTGGCAACAGGAGCGAATCGTTTTTTTGTGTTGAAAGCAGAGCAAGTTTATGATTATCAATTGCCCAAGGAGTTTCTCAAGCCAATTTTGCCCAGTCCTCGGTTTTTAGGCGTTGATGAAATTGAAGCTGATCCTTGGGGAAATCCGATGCTTGAAAACCCGTTATTTCTGCTGTCGTGCGATTTGCCCCCAGCTGAGGTGAAAGCCAAGTATCCGATGCTTTGGGACTATTTGCAGAGGGGAGTAAAGCAGGGAATTCGCGATCGCTATTTGTGCAAGCATCGTTCTCCCTGGTATTCTCAGGAAAAGCGTCCGTCTTCTCCTTTTCTGTGTACCTATATGGGGCGTTGCGATACTGGTAGAGGTAAACCTTTTCGATTTATCTTAAATCATTCAAGGGCAACGGCTACGAATGTCTATTTGATGTTGTATCCCTTACCGATTTTGGCTCAAGCACTTTTGGATCAGCCTGAATTACATAAACAGATGTGGCAGGCTCTAAATCAGATTTCTGATCAGGCGCTGATGGGTGAGGGGCGTGTGTATGGGGGTGGGTTGCATAAGCTGGAACCCAGGGAATTGGGTAATACTCTGATTGAAAAGGTTTTTGATGTTATACCCATTTAAAAGGCTGTCTGAGGTATAAAGATAATTTTTTATACAAGAACAAATACGCGCAAAGGAATTCTGTCTATAGAGTTACAGAGGTGGATACCATAATGATAAAAAATGAGCAACAATATCACTACTCCTTAGATTGGTTGCGGCGCTTTGAACAGTCTGTCGCCGAATTGGATAGTAATGAGAGCTTGAAAGCTGAACCAGTACGCTGGCAGCTTCATAGAGACTCCTATCAGAGTCAAGTTAACGAGTTAAAGGAAGAAATTGCTGAATATGAAAGGCTGACTAATTGTGACAATAGCCAGCCGATAAAAATTAAAGTTGAGAGTTTGAATAAGCTGCCCAATGCTTTAATTAAAGCTAGGATAGCAGCAAAAATGAGCCAAGGCGAACTAGCTGATTTGTTAGGAATTGAGCAGCAAAGAGTTAAGCAGTATGAAGACACCGATTATCAATGTGCTAGTTTTGTAGAAATCTTGGAAGTTAGCACAGCGTTAGGTGTGAAATTTGAGACGGCTGTGATGCAGGTAGATTTTGATGAAATAGAAGTGGTTAAAAAAAATGTAGCAAAATGGCGAAATAAAAAAATAAATATGGCAACTAAAACGTCATAAAGGATAATTGTGATACACTTAATAGCCGGACAATCGATTGGTGACACAGGTGTGATATCATGTCCTAACGATTACCCATAATTGCAATACTGTAGCAACAAAGGTTTTAGGGGTTTTTATTAGGGGTGTTTGACCGGACATGATATGAGGAAGTGATTCCAGAATTCGATGAGAACGGCAATCTACCACCAGGAGTTCATTTTTGCGAGTGGGAGGAGTTTCAGTAAAGATTTGGTACAACGTTGAAGAGACAGAACATGATAGATGGTTTGGAACTGGCAATGACCAAATTAAAAGCCGCAGGTTGTCGAATTATTTATATTGATGGTAGTTTTGTTACCAGTAAACCCAACCCTGGTGATTTTGATGCCTGTTGGGAGCCGGAAGATATGGATTACGATTATCTCCGCAAAAATGCCCCTAGATTACTAAATCATTTAGATCGTAGCGCCCAGAAATCAACGTATAAAGGTGAACTTTTTCGTTCAGATCAACCCGTAGGAGATTACGGGTTAGCTTCTCTAGAATTTTTTCAGCGAGATAGACAGTTCAATTCCAAAGGGATTATTGCCATAGATTTATTGAGGTGGGAATCATGATTAAAAATAAAAAGCAGTATGAATACAGCCAAGAATGTGCCAAAAAATTTGAATATTCCATCAAGATGTTAGATGAAGATAAAGCACTTAAGCAGAAAGAGCCTGATGATTTGCAGCTTTCTCGTGATGTAAAACAATCGCATCTCATGGCTTTACAAGCCGAAATTACTGAATATGAAAGACTGATTAATTGTGACAATAGCCAGCCGATAAAAATTAAAGTTGAGAGTTTGAATAAGCTGCCCGATGCTTTAATTAAAGCCAGGATAGCTGCCAAAATGAGCCAAAACGAACTGGCTGATTTGCTGGGAATTGAGCAGCAACGAGTTCAGCAGTATGAAGACACCGATTATCAATGTGCTAGTTTTGTAGAAATTTTGGAAGTTAGCGCAGCGTTGGGTGTGGAATTTGAGACGGCTGTGATGCAGGTAGATTTTGAGGAAATAGAAGCGGTTAAAATAAGTGTAGAAAAATGGCGAAATAAAAATATGAATAGGGCAACTCAAACGTCATAAAAAGTAGGTAGTGAGTCACTGTGGAAACCCACGCTACATCAAGGTTGAGCGCGATTGTACATAAGCATGGCAGCTACTAAAAAATAGCGGAAAGCCGCACAATGAGGCAGTTCCGATTTTTTGGCTGGGGGAACTTCAGATTAAAAGTATTATCCAGTCGTCTTTAGACGACTTTCGCTTTTAGCCAGTGGTTTAAACCACTGGCTGATTAACGCGAATGATGCGAGATATGAGTTACGCACCAACGGGTTGCTTAACTAATGATCGCGCGGCTGCAACTATAGCATCGGCGTCAATTTTTGCCTCGTGCATGAGTTCTTGGGGTTTGCCAGAACCGGGCATATTTTGTACCGCTAACTTAATTAACCGCAGTTGGGGACCTTGATAGGTGGGTGCGGTATCAACACCAGCAAAGGCGTCCTGTACGGCGGCACCTAAGCCACCTTCAAGCCAATGATCTTCAACGACAATTAAGTTACCTTCGGTATCTTGTGCGGCTTGATGCAGGGTTTCTGTATCAATGGGTTTAACCGAATAGGCATCAATAATCCGGGCAGTGATACCCTCTTGTTTGAGCCGATCATACGCCTTTAACGCTTCATGCAACGTTACCCCGGCACCAATCACCGTCACTTGGTCGCGATCGCTACCCCGAATTACCTTACTCCCACCAATGGGAAATTCTTCCGCTTTTTCATAGATAACAGGCGTTTTCATCCGCGTTGTCCGCAGGTAAACGATTCCATCCCGGTCAACCATTTGACTCACCAGTTTAGCGGTTTGGTTACCATCACAGGGATACAGAACCGTACTACTCCAAACTGCCCGCATAGATGCCAAATCTTCTAGTGCCATTTGCGAGGGTCCATCTTGACCAATGGAGATTCCGGCGTGAGACCCCGATAACTTAATATTGGCACGAGAAATCGCTGCCATTCGCACGAAGTCATAAGCGCGACTCAGAAACGCACCAAAGCTAGAGACAAACGGTTTATAATGCCGTGCTTGCAATCCCATCGCCGCTCCCAGCATCTGCTGTTCAGCAATGAACATTTCAAAGAAGCGATCGCTATGGGTTTTGGCAAAGAATTTGGCGCGGGTTGAATTACTGACTTCTCCGTCAAGCGCCACCACATCCGATCGCGATGCGCCGATGGCGGCTAATGCCTTACCGTAGGCTGTACGGGTGGCAACTTTCTCGCCTTCATCGTAGCTGGGAAGTTCTAAGGGTTGCGTCTCGCCAATGATGGCAGGTTCTCCCTCTTCCTCTGGTTTAGGGACGGAAATTTGAATATTGCGTTGACCGCCTAATTCCTCAATTGCCGCGTTTGCTTTCTCATCGTCCAAATTCTTACCATGCCAACCACTCTGATTTTCCACCACAGAGGCACCTTTTCCTTTCACGGTGCGGGCAATAATTACCACAGGTTGGTTATGAATGGACAGTGCTTCACCGTAGGCTTGCTCAATGTCCTTAAAATCATGACCATCGATTTCAATCGCGTGCCAACCAAACGCTCTCGCCCGGGTTGCATACGCTTGGGTATTCCAGCCCAGTTCAGTTTGACCCCGTTGACCTAAGCGATTCACATCAATAATCAGAATCAGATTATCCAGATTATAGTAAGAAGCGTGATCAAAGGCTTCCCAAACTGACCCTTCAGCCGTTTCACTATCACCTTGAAGTACCCAAACCCGATAGGGCAGTTGATCCAGGTACTTTCCAGCCAATGCCATACCGACACCAACGGATAAGCCTTGTCCCAGAGAACCTGTAGCCACCTCAATTCCAGGGAGAACGGGAACTGGATGACCTTGAACCGGACTGCCAAACTGACGCAGGGACATCATATCCTCATCTGACATCACCCCAGCCGCTTTATGCATAGCATAGAGTAAGGGACAAGCATGTCCTTTGGAGAGAATAAAGCGATCGTTATTCGGGTTATCGGGATTGTCGAAGTCATAGCGGAAATACTTGGACATGAACACCGCCATTAAATCCGCCGCCGACATGGAGGAGGTAGGATGACCGGAACCCGCCGCCGTCGTGGAGCGAATACTATCCACGCGCAGTTGTTGAGCGAGTTCGTGCCATTGATTCTGGGTCGTCATAGTTATTCTTCTTATTGAACGTCAAGGGGGGAATTTCTGAAATTCCTTGAACTTCAGTAAATAAGCCTTAGATTCGTAAGGCTTAGATTAGCGATATTGATAGTGATGTAACAAAAATTAGAAATCATGCCCAAATCTAGAGGAAACGTCATCAATCGATAGCTAAACAAGGAATTGCTATTGAGCTAAGTTCTAAATATCTGATCCCTGACTAGGGCAACCATAACCTTAATAAATTTGAAGCCTGCTTTACGTCTGCCTTATGGCATAAAAATAGCATTGATATCTTATCTATCTTAGGAGTGACGAATATCCTCGCTGAGGAGTTTTACCCTAGTGAAGGCTTCGGTGGTAAAGTCGGGTTAAGTTAAATGGCTTGCCTTAATCAGCCAAAGCCTCAATTAGAGAAAGAAATTGAACGATAAAAAAATAAGGAGAATTAAAATGCCGACTCAAAGCGAATAAGCTACAGGAGTACAGAACACAAACTATAACCTGGTTAGTGTGTTGTATCACATGCTCAATGGTGCCGCTACTTACGATGAGTATATCCAGGATGCCGAGCAAACTGGTGATCAGGAACTGGCTCAGTTTTTACAAAATGTTAAAAAGCAGAATGCCGAGTGCGCTCATAAAGCCCAAGAGTTACTGGCGCAGCGCATTAAATAGCCGCCAACCAGCGCTATCCTAATCAATAAGTTAAGCTTCCTTTCTGAATGAGAGGAGGCTTTTTGGCTAACTATTGTCCCGGTTAGATCAAGTTCAGTAGCATCGTCATTACTGATGAGGGAGGGGGTACAAGGGTAATGCTTGTGTCGAAATCATTACGGGTATGATGGACGAATTAATTTAATTTTAGTGAGTTTTTATTATGCATATTGGATTTCTTAACCCACAAGGTAACTTTGACCGCCATGATAGTTACTGGACGGAACATCCAGATTTTGGGGGTCAGCTCATCTATGTGAAAAATGTGGCGGTGGAGATGGCAAAGCATGGTCATAACGTAGACATTATCACTCGCCAGATTATTGACCCAGAGTGGTCTGAATTTTCCGAGAAATTTGATCACTATCCCGATACGCCCAATGTTCGGATTATCCGCTTACCTGCGGGACCCAAAGAATTTCTCCGCAAAGAATTACTCTGGTCACATCTGGTGAGAGACTGGATACCCAATATCCTGCAATTTTATCAAGAAGAAGGTAACTTCCCTGATGTGATGACCAGCCATTATGCTGATGGTGGCATATCTGGGGTTTTAATTGAAGCCGAAGTGGGTATTCCCTTCACCTTTACTGCTCATTCTCTGGGGGCGTTGAAGATGGATAAACTGGAAGTTACACCCGAAAATATGCCAGAAATGGATGAGTATTATCACTTCGGACGCCGCATTGTGGCTGAACGGTTGAGTATGAATCGCTCGGCTGTAAATATTACCAGTACAACGGATCAAGAACGGTTTAAACAATACGCTCATCCTGCCTATCGAGGGGCAGTTGATGTTAATGATGATGCTCGTTTTGCCGAAATTCCACCGGGAGTTGACCCTTCATTGTTCGATCTTGAATCCTGTTCCCCAAACGAGGAAGAAACCTATCAGTTAATTCAAGAACGATTAGCGCGGGATATTGAAGAAGAGCGACGAGATTTGCCTGCGATTATCGCGGCGAGTCGATTAGCGCCGAAAAAGAATCATCTGGGTTTAGTTCAAGCCTTTGCTGAGAGTGAAATGCTGCAAGAAAAAGCTAATTTGGTTATTTTTACTCAGGGAGAAGACAACCCACTACGGGAAGCTGTTAGCAATCATACAGCAGAAAAGGAGGTACTTATTCCCATACGCGAAGTGGTGAACAATAATAACTTACGGGGTAAAATCAGTGGCTTTAGCCTCCCCGATCAACCCGCACTCGCTGATGCTTATCGGTTTTTTGTCCAACGTCATTCTGTATTTGCCCTCACTTCTCACCACGAACCTTTTGGATTGGGTCCGATAGAAGCAGCGTTAGCTGGGTTACCATTAGTCGTGACTCAGAACAGTGGTTTAAGGGAGAGTTTACGAGAGGGAGATGAGGTTTATGGTATTCTCATTGATCCAGAGAATCCAGCAGCAATTGCCCAGGGTTTAGAAGAAGTCCTTTGTGATCCTCAACGGTGGGAGAGGTTGCACAACGCCTGTCGCCAGCATGTATGGAACTATTACACTTGGAAGACAACGGCGATAGATTATCTGAATTTAATCGAGGAAATTGTCGCCTCACCCAACGCCCGTCGTTCTGATGAATTGTTGCCGATTCATCGCTATTTTCGTGATCCGCGACCTGAAAATGATGTATCGTTGGACGAGTTAAAGGAACTCTATTTCTAAGCGTCATTGTCTTCATTGTAGAGGCGTTGTATTCAGTCATGATAAAGCCTCCATTTTTAATGTGTAAACACACCACCGCTCAGTGCTATAAGGCTGATGGGCAGTGTTCACTCTACGGTATATCAAGGGTTTCGGTGATTCCAAAATGCTTATTTTAGTGCTATTGATCTTAAGTTACTTATTCAAGCTTTGTAGAAGAATTTCAACGAGCCGATATACGTGTGTTCCTGATGTAGGAGGCCAGTTTTGTATCGCTGTTGAATGTAGCTGCTTGGCACGAGCTACCGCATCTGCAATCTTGGGTTCGTATAAAGATAGATTAAGTTTACTACTATTGTAACTTCCTAAAAGGATTTTTAGCCTTGCCTTGAAATCCTGGCAGCTTTTATCCAGGGGATCTAAATCGGCAAAGTGCAGGCACAACCAAACTTCAAAACAGGGATTGCTGATAGCTAAATGATAATTTTTTTGTTTAGCTTCCCGACAAACTAAACTCAAATTCTTAGGAGACCAACGGTCTACATCAAATACCAGCCAAAGCATATCATCGTCGTTTAGATCATACTTCTCATTAAAGTCATTTAAACGGTCTAAAACATACTGAGGAGCGGACTTATGATCATCTCCTGTAGCCAGAACTTCTACTTTAATTTTAGTACTATGAAACATACCAAAATATTGCCTTTCGGTGACTTCCCCTTCAGTCGCAACGATGAAAAGCTTTGCATCTCTCCGATCATGCTGGCGATCCAGTAGCTTGGTTCGATTGATTCTGCTCATTAGCTCTAGCTGATTTAGACAGACAAATCAGTTTCACAACCAAACCATCCTAAACGTTGTGGGTCTCCAAAGAAAGGAATAGCACCAAAACGACCGTTTAAGTAACCTTTTTCAACTTTCAAGTCAGGTCTAATTTTGAATTCTGCTAAAGAATAAAGACTTGATGCACCTTGTTGATTCTTTTCAACAAACCAAATCTCATCCCGTCGCAGCAAATCTAAGTCGAGTAGATTAGTGTCATGAGTTGTAAAAATTAATTGATTACTTTTTTCTCTACAGTTTATTGCTGTTTGTACAAAACAATGAGAAAGTAGCGGATGTAATCGTCTATCAAGTTCATCTAAAAAAATGACTTTTTCAGATTCTTGCTTCAAAAGAAAAAGAGTCGGTATAAGATTAAGCAAACGTTGCGTGCCTTCTGACTCTTCTTCAATCGTAAAATCAATCAGATTGCCGTTGTCATTTCGATGTTGAGTTTTTAATTGAATTAGCCCTAATTTTCCATCTTTATTTTTGCGAATTAAATACCGTTCACCTCGACTATTACTCCCTATTATTGCTAGTGCTTCTCTATCCGCCTGATTAAGTTCTTGTATTAAATCATCTATGACAATTTTAGGCATATTTGGAAAATGATAATCAATGTCGAGTTCAACTTCCTCAGTGCTGATCGAATCAATACCTGTTCCGGCAAATCGAAGAAATTCACTGATAAAATCGATAAATGATTCATCACTGAGAATGCCCACTTCTAATCCCGGATAGTCAGCCTTGGCTGGAATAATAGTCAGTGCTTCTCTAAACCAGTTAGCCACCGGAACTAATACATCAACATTGCGGTCAATCGCTTCTGTTAAAAAAAGCTGATTAGGGCGAGTTCCTTCAGCCACGAAATCAAGAAATTGCTTACGTTTATTACTCCTACCTTTAAGGGGTGTGCCATAATCCAAGCTTGTTTCTTTTTTTGAAGAAGTAATGCGTTCAAAGTACATTATTTCCTGTTTTTTATCATGAGGAACACCATAAAGCCATTCCTCAAGTATTTGTTCTCTATTCAATCTAAATCCATAAGAATATTGGATGCCTTGATACGTAAATATACACTCAAATTTACTTGATCTCTGACTACAATTACCCAGTTTAAATGGGATAAATGGAATCTTTTGAGTGCTTCTAGTTCCTTCTACAACTAAATCTTTGGCAAATTGTACAGCCTCTATGAGATTTGATTTACCTGCTGCATTTGCCCCATAGATTGCGGCGATTGGTAGCAGTGAGCGATCTTTCCCAGCTGCATTGTTAGCCAGATGTTCTAAATGTTGTTGGTCACTGTTAACCCCTAGCATACTGAACGTAACTTCATCTCTGAAAGATAAAAAGTTTTGTAGGGTTAGTTGGATTAGCATGATCTTTCACCTAAAGGCTTTCTGTATCCCACTACTTATCCTATCTATAGTACGCTAAAACCGCATCTTAGGAGAAAAAATCTCCTAAATCCTTGATCATGGAGCAATTTATACCTCTTGGTGTAGATTGTATAGTGCTTTCGCGGTGATCGCACTCACCAGCACTGGTTGTATCGGGTGCAGGTCAACGAGAGTTTGGGTCTTTAGAACCTAGTACAGCCTCGTTTTTGAGTAACCTAACGCCCTCGCGCTTCCTGAACATTACGTGCTTTCCATCATACGCACCCCTTTTAACCTGATTATCGTGAAAGGGAAATCTATTAATTTTGTTGACTAGCCCTCATCTTTTGTTAACCCTGAATAACGGATAAGGTGGTGGGTTACGGCGGAGCGAGAATTAAATGATTTGTTTCCTAAACTTAACACCGCCTAACCCACCCTACAGATTAAGAATAAAGGATAAGGTGGTGGGTTACGGCGGAGTCATCATTAAATGATTTGTTGCCTCAATTGAATACCGCCTAACCCACCCTACAGGTTAAGGTTTATCTATCTATATTGACAGGAGTGTACCTTTGACAAAGGTGGAATGCATCAGAATCAGTCTTGGGTTGAACACGATTGTCGTTTCTGGTTAAGCTAATGCATCCTTGCTGCAACAGGTGGTTCAGATTCAAATTCCACAAGCTAACTGTTCCATCCGGATTCGCTAATGCTAATTGTTCACCATCGGGGGAAAAGCTAACCTTGGCGACTGGATTTTTATGACTCGGTAAGGCTTTGAGTAATGTACCATTTTGATGCCAGAGTCTGACGCGGTTATCGGTACTTGTTGTGGCTAGCATTTGGTTATCCGCACTAAAGCTAAAGCTGGTGACTGGTTTGGTATGTTGTAAGATATTCAACAATGTGCCATTTTTACGCCAGAGTCTTACTGTACCCTCTGTACTGCTAGAGGCAATAAGTTTACTATTAGGACTAAATTGGATATCGATAATAGCATCGTTGGTTGTATGAAAGGTGTGGAGTAACGTACCATCCCGACACCGCCACAGTGCGATCGCGCCTTCCTGATCCACGGTTGCTAGTTGATCACCGTTGGCGGAAAAACGGACATGGGAAACATGGGGACGAGTTAACGTTTGCGATAATTTATCCTCCAGATATTGCCACAGTCGAATCTCCTTATCGGTACTAACGGCAATTTGTTGACGGTTGGGATTAAAACTGATACTGGTTATCGTATCAGCATCAACGTTTACAGTTCCCTGTCGTTGACCCTTTTGATCCCAAACTTGAATTGTACCATCAGCGCTAGCACTGGCGAGGGTTTGGCTATCGGAACTAAAGCTGAGATTAAGGATGCGATCGCCCGCTTCCTGTAAAATATAAACTCGGTTAGATTTATCGGGATCACTCCGATGATGCCATAGCTTTATCGTACCATCCTTATAGGCAACAGCCAACATCTGACTATCCGGACTAAACCGAAACTGAGTCACACCAGAAGCATGTCCGGGTAAAGTATTCGGCTGACTGAAACTTGAAATCGCTTGATTGAATGCCATAATCACCCGCATTTTGGTATCCGCCGTCACGCCAAGGGACTGTTTAAGTTCTTTGGTGGCGCGAATACTTTCGATGAGTGCATCTCGCGTTTGATTGGTGGCTAAAAGGGATTCGGATAATAAACTCAGAGTATTAATTTTAGTATTCCGTTCTTCAATCGAGGGTTTAACCCAAAATACACCCATCAATAGTGTTATAATCACCGCCGCTGCACCAGTGACATATTGGAATCTCAACCGCTGTTCCCGATTTAATTTCGCTTGGATTAATTTTCGTTGCTGTTGTTCTTTGGTCAATTCTTCCAGTAATTCTTTTTCGCGACGCAGTTGCTTAATTTCCGCTTGATTTTGGCTTTCGGTTTGTCGTAACTGTGCCAGGGTTGCTTCTTGAGACGCAGCCAGGAAATGATAGTCGAGATCGCTTAAACTTTTCCCCGTCGCCCAATCTTGAGCATCCTGTAAAGCCTGTCCGCGCAATAATCGGGAGTCATCGTGACAATCTGAGGCAAACCAAGCGGTTAACGCTTCACTGTAGGGACGTAATTCAGCTAGGGCGTTTTCTACCCAATTGGGGGTGAAAATTGACTGATAAATTCTGTTTTTTACTCGTAATTTTCCCCCTTGGCGCACAACTAATCCGCTGAGGCATAATTGGGCTTGTTCTGGACTATCATCAGCAATCAGTTCTCCTTGGTGTAAAATGCGCTGATAAAGTCCTAATAATCGACCCGCAAATTGCTCATTTTTGAGGATGCGATCGCGAATGGTTCTGATGTGGGCAGGTTCATCCTGAGATTCCCAATTTTCTAGAATTTGGGATTGAACAATTTGCCCAATTAAGGGTGACTTAAAATCGTCTGTTGAATCATTGATAGTCGAGTGATTGCCCCCAACTAAGCTTGAATCTTGCACCACGACTTTACAGAGTTTCTGGGTGAGAAAAGGTTGTCCACCTGTCCAGTCTAAAATCTCGTGTAATACAGCTTCAGGATCATGAACATTTCCCGCCAATCCCTGAATCAACGGTTGACAATTTTTGAATTGAAACCCTTGCAACTCTATCGCCCGACCAATATTAAAGGGGGTGCGGGTGGGATCACTAATTAAATCCAATGGCGTAGCGACTCCAACTAGGGTAAAACAAAGCCGCTGATAGTCAACATTTTGGGCGCGTTTATTATAACAGGCGCGAATGAAGGCAAAAAAGTCATCGGCAGCTTCCTGCAAGCTGAGAATACTATCGATTTCATCAATAAAAATAACAATAGGTTGAGATAACTCTTTCAGCAATACCGTGGAAACAAGTTCACTCAATCGCTGTACCGGAGACATCCAGTCTCGCCCTTGCCACCAGTCCATAAATTCTAGGGGATTGAACAGATTAAAGCTATTCAATAACTGATAGGCTACACCGCCATACCACTGATCCAGGGATTGGCTACCAATATCAGATAAATCAATCGCAGCACAGGCAAATCCTTCCGTAGATAGCTTTTGCATGGTGCGAACTAATAAACTGGATTTTCCCATTTGCCGAGAATTGAGGACATAACAAAATTCTCCTGTTTTTAGCCCTTCATAGAGTTCCGTGTCCGCTTGTCGGATAATATAGGTGGGGGCATCTTCGGGAAGACTCCCACCGATTTGGTAAGGAGAATTAGTCATAATTTATTCTACTATTGGTTAGGTATTTACTTTGATTCATCCTCTAATAACTGTTGCTCTGGTTTAAAATAAGTTTTCCCTCGAAGATAATAATAAGCTTATTTAAAACGCAGCCAGTCTAATAGTTCTTGGATTAACCAGATACTTTCATGTTCACCCAAAGCGCCACCCAGTTTATAAGTACCCCGTGTTGATGGAATTATGACTTCATAAATAGAGCCCCGATTCACTAAGAAAGGATTGCCCATTTCTGTAATCGATTGCTGCTGGCGACCATATTTGAAGAACCCTATCTGTCGCTCTAGCTTGAAGAGGTTACGATTGCGATCAAACACAACGTGAGTTTTTTTGCCAAAAAAATTACCCAGTAAAGTGACTAATGCTGCCAATAATGCTAAACCCATCAACAGTCCCATTAATTCTTGTTTTTCTATTAGTAAAATAACCTGACTTATAAAAGCAAAAAATAAAGCTAAAGTTAGGTATCCGAAAAGGATAGATCCCAGCCAGCTATATTGGGTTAGTTTACGAAGTCCCGGTGCAGGAATTGTAATTGCAAGTTGTTCCATCGATTTATTAATATTGATTTTAATCAGACTTCCTGAAGGTTTATAAGTTTTGATTCGAGTCGGATTAGGCGCGGCAGTAGAGAGATTAATATTTCCAGATATTAGCGATTTCATAGCTTGTTTGGCGGCGCTAAAGCGCTTTTCTAACATAAGTTCGGTCATCTGCTCAATCCAAGCGATAAAATTCGATTGCAGGCTGACGCGATCGCGAAAATAAATCCGCCCTTCTTTTTGCGGTAAATCAGCCGGGGCTGTACCCGTTAACAGGTGAATTAAAGTTGCGCCCAAAGCATATAAATCAGAAGCCGCCACCGCCCGTCCCCAAAACTGTTCTAAGGGCGCATAACCACTCGTTCCCACGACTGTAAATGTGACTCCTGTAACAGCCGCTTGCGCTTGAACCGCACCAAAGTCAACTAGATAAACTTGCTTATCTTCCCCTAAAATGAGATTACTGGGTTTAATGTCTCGATGTAATACTGGCGGACTCAGTTCATGTAAATAAATCAAAATATCCAGAACTTGACTGGCAATAGCGCGAACCTGTTCTTCACTAAACCGTTTATTTTTATCTAATAATTCTTGAAGAGAATCCCCCGGAATATAATCTTGCACCAGTCCAAACCACGGCAACTGTAACCCCGCTTCCTTATCTAAGGAAAAATAATCCCGATAGCGGGGAATTCGGGGATGATTCAGGGCTTGTAAAACTTGTGCCTCGCGTTCAAAGAGTTTAAATTCTTCCCACTGCATTTCCGGGCTAAAGGCTAATAGCTTAACCGTCACTTGTTCATTAGATTGTAAATCCGTCGCTAACCAGGTTTGTCGCCCTGCAGCCGTCCGTCCTAATTTTTGTTGCAGTTGGTAACATTCCTTTAAGCATTGCTCTGGATTGAACACAAGATTACCTCGGATAAATGTTGACGGTATCTAGCGCGTGTGTAGGGCTGGTTTTACTGTCATCATTTCTTACTTTAACTTAGGTATGACTAAACTCGCCCTGAGTGATAATTATCTCATCTCCCTGATTGCCTTTGTTGATACAACTGCTCTATCCTGTTTTCTGAGTACAGTTTCAGGGTATAGAGACTTCCGCCGCAACATTCCTACCAGGTGTTGTAAATTGCCGATTAACGTTAATTTTTATAACGCTCAATTGCTGCCATGGCTTGATCTTTACCACCATAGTAAGATTGGATAGTTTCAGCAATCTGAACCGCTCGCTCATACTCACCTGTAGCCGCTAACCGACGTACAATAGCATCCAAGGCTTTGGCTTTTTGTTCATAGTCTGTAATCGTTTTAGCCACCTGAATCCCTTGCTCATACTCAGTCGCCGTGGTTAAATAAGGTGCGATCGCTTGGATAGTCTTACTCTTAATCGAGTCATCGGTGATATGACGAGTCACTCTCAAGGCTTGGGTATACTCACCAGCATCAGTTAACTGGAGTGCGATCGCTTGTATCTTTTCGACGATAGGTAAGGCTTGTTTCGACTTACCCGCCACCATTAACTCCGTTGTAATCACCTCCAACGCTTTAACTTTAACCCAACTCTCTGTAATCGTTTCCGCAGTATCAATAGCTTGATTGTACTTACCCGCTTTCGCGTAATTAGCCGAACGATACGCTAAAGTCAAATCTTCCCCGATAAAAATTTCTTTTTCATCCTCTCTATAACTCTCTAGCTTTACTGTCTCCGGGGCGCATTGAATCACACCATCTTCTACAATTGGTGCTGGAGAGCGATGAGTACCGGGAGATTTTGCCTCACACAGAATGGCAAATGTTGTCATCTCTCCTGTTTCTACAGCGTCACCTAAAAATACAGCGCCCACATAGCCTTTCATCTTTGATTTGTGGGAAACGGCATAGTTAATAACGCTCAAGGAAGTTGTATGTATTGAATAGGTATAGTTCTCTGTTTCAGTGCTAATTCCCAGTCCCAGTTCACCAATATTATCAGTAAAATTACTTTCCTCTAAAAAATAAGCTTGCTGGGCGCGATTCATTGAACCAATATATTGTTTTGCTTCGGATTGCTTTGCTTTACTAGAACCACCAAAAGCCCAAAATAAACCAGGCATCAGGAAAATTAAGCCAATTGCAATTAGTCCTAGCCAAGCCAAGCAGCCACAACCGTAACCACTGTTCGTATCCGATGAACGGTTTATTGATTGTCGCACATGAATTTGATTTTGGTGAT
Source organism: Coleofasciculus sp. E1-EBD-02 (assembly GCF_040218245.1). Taxonomy (NCBI): domain Bacteria; kingdom Bacillati; phylum Cyanobacteriota; class Cyanophyceae; order Coleofasciculales; family Coleofasciculaceae; genus Coleofasciculus; species Coleofasciculus sp. E1-EBD-02. Next base: position 28,052 of record NZ_JAVJQN010000093.1, read on the forward strand.
AAATAAAACAGGATTGCAGCGAAGAAAACGCTTGACGTGCTGTACTCAACCGTCTTTCCGGTGCAGGTTGAATTAATTGCTCAATCCAGTTAGCAAAATTCGGATTAATCCTGACTTTATCTTGAAACTTAATCCGCATTCGCTGCTGGGGTAATTGAGATGGCGAAATCCCTGTTAATAAATGAATCAAAGTCGCACCCAAGGCATATAAATCTGATGCAGGTACAGCTTTTCCCCATAATTGTTCGGGGGGTGAATAACCACTGGTTCCCACTACCGTAAATGTCACCCCTTCAGCTTTGGCTTTGTCTTGCACAGCACCAAAGTCTACCAGATAAATTTGGTTATTTTTCGCCAAAATCAGATTACTGGGTTTAATATCACGGTGAAGAACAGGCGGACTCAACTCGTGTAAATCAATTAAAATCTTGAGCAAATCCTCGGCAAAATGACGCACTTGATTTTCGCTAAACCGTTTCCCCTGATCTAATAGTTGTTTGAGAGATGCACCAGGAATATAGTCTTGTACTAAAGCAAACCAAGGTAAGTCAGTTACATTAGACTTATCATTATTATCGGCAGCATATTCTTCTAAACCCGCCTCGATATCATCCATTGAAAAATAATCCAGATACTTCGGAATGCGAGGATGGTTGATATTTTTCAGAACTTGAGCTTCTCGTTTAAACAGTTTCAACTCATCCCATTGCATCTGGGGATTAAACATCAAAAATTTAACCACAACGGTTTTTGGCGGTGAGGCTTGAGTATCCATCGCTAACCAAGTTTGCCGCCCTGCATTGTGTCCTAACGATTTTTGTAGCTGATAGCGATCGCATAAAACTTGTCCCGCACTTAACATAATTAATTCCTTCAACTCTTAACTAATGGGTTTCATTCGTTGCTAACAATCTGCCAACCAATCTTTAATTTCATAAACCAGCCAATTGACTTCAGATGGTTTTAGGTGATGGGCTAAACAGTAATTTCTCTTTTTCGTTTTGAGATAGATTGCCTGCTTTAAAAAATCTGGGCTTACTTGTTGAATCTCTGAAAGCAATAAATGAAACTTTAATTGATTGCAAACGAAAAAGCTGTTTTTATCAAGACTTACATGATAACTCCGAAATCTAGGCAAGATAAAACCTCTAATTTCGCTAGTTATTTCTGAATGTTTTTCGGGAATTTGCATAGCAAAATACAGAGAAATGAAAAATATAGATAAACTTAAAATTGTCGATAAAAATGGAATCCCCTCTCCAGCAATTAATATAAGGCAATTGACTATTGCAGACAACCCAGACAATACTGTAGACATAAATATACAAATAAACAGTAAGCACAAACTAAAAAATAAAATCAATTTAAACGCAAAAACCAAAATACATACACAAAAAAATACTTTTCTACCCGGAAATTTGATCACAAGCTGATGTGGAGATTTTTTAAGTTTAATCCGCGTGAAAAAAGGTGGATAAACGGACTCCAAAGGATAACAAATCGAGCGCCCCGTTTCTAATGCATCAACGGCTTGACTCGCACAACTCAAGCGCAAATCTAGGTCAGGTTCCGTCAAGGCTTCAATCCAACTGATCAACTGAGAGTTAATACTGACTTGCTCCCGAAATTGTATCCGTAAATTCCGTTGCGGCAAATCAGCCGGAGGAACACCTGTTAATAAATGAATTAACGTCGCGCCCAAAGCATAGAGATCTGAAGCCGGAACCGCTTGTCCCCAAAACTGTTCCAATGGTGCATATCCACTCGTTCCCACCACGGTAAACGTCACCCCTTCTACCGCCGCACTATCTTGCACCGCACCAAAATCAACTAAATAAATCTGCTGATCCTCTCCTAAAATCAGATTATTTGGCTTAATATCTCGGTGCAATACCGGAGAATTTAACCCATGTAAATAGATGAGAATCTCCAGCACTTGTTTGGCAATCGAACGAACCTGTAACTCCGTAAAGCGCTTTCCCTCATTCAGTAACTGCTGTAAAGATTTTCCGGGAATATAATCCTGCACTAAGCCAAACCAACACAATCCCGCCCCAATTTTTTGATCCAAGGAAAAATAATCCTGATACTGAGGAATTCGGGGATGATTCAGTTGTTTTAGCACCGCCGCTTCCCGTTCAAACAACTTAAACTCATCCCACTCCATCTGAGGGCTAAACGCCAGTAACTTCACCGTCACTTTTTCGCCCGACTGTAAATCTTGAGCTAACCAGGTTTGACGCCCTGCATTATTCCCTAATGGCTGTTGCAATTGGTAACTTTCCTTTAAGCATTGCTTGGGATGAAACAAAAAATTATCTCTCATAATACCCTTTCTCTGTAATCATGCAACGAATAAATTCTCTGGGTTGTCGCCACCAAAATAGTCCTTATTAAGATGTATCAGATTCATGATGTTTATGCCTCACCGTCAATTTTTATAACGCTCAAGTGCTGCCATGGCTTGATCTTTACCACCATAGTAAGATTGGATAGTTTGAGCTATCTGAACCGCTCGTTTATCGTTTCCTGTAGCGACTAATCGGCGTACAATGGCATCCAAGGCTTTGGCTTTTAGTTCGTAGTCTGTGAGCGTTTTAGCCACCTGAATCGCTTGTTCATACTCAGCAGACGTGGTTAAATAGCGTGCGATCGCTTGGATAGTCTTACTCTTAATCGACTCATCTGTGATACTACGAATTACTCGCAAGGCTTGTTTATACTCAGCAGACGTGGTTAAGTAGGATGTGATCGCTTGGATAGTTTTACGGCGAATCGAGTCATGGGGGATACTGTAAGTCACGTTTAGGGCTTGGGTATACTCACCAGCATCAGTTAAGTTGAGTGCGATCGCTTGTATCTTTTCAATGATTGGTAAGGCTTGCTTAGACTTACTCGCCACCATTAACTCCGTTGTAATCATTCCCAAAGCCTTTACCTTAATCAAGTCATTTGTAATCGTTTCCGCAGTATCAATGGCTTGATTGTACTTATCAGCTTTCGCGTAATTAGCTGAAACATCTACTAACTTCCAATCTTCCCCCAGAAAAATTCCCCGCTCATTTTCTCCATCAACACTTTCTGTACCCGGAGCGCATTGAAGCCTACCATCTTCTACAATTGGTGCTGGAGGGCGATTAGTACCCTTATCTTTTGTCTCACACAGAATCGCAAATGTTGTTAATTCTCCTGTTTCTTCAGCGTCACCCAAAAATACACCGCCCACATAACTCTTTAAATCAGATTGGCGGGAAACGCTATAGTTAATCGAACTCAAAAGAGTTGCATAACTTGAATAGGTATAGTTTTTGGTTTCAGTGCTAATGCCAAGTCCCAGTTTACCAATATTATCAGTAAAATTACCTTTCTCTAAAAAATAAGCTTGCTGGGCGCGATTCATTGAGCCAATATACTGTCTTGCTTCGGATTGCTTGGCTTTATCAGCGCTATTTAAAAATGAAGGAATTAATAGGATAATAAAGCCAATTCCTATTAGTCCTAGCAAAGCCAAGCAGCCACAACCGTAGCCACTGTCACTATCATCTAAATAGCGTCTTGAGCCTTGGGTAGGGATTTGATTGTGGTGAGGAATCAAAGAGGATTGCAGTGCAGAAAAAGCCTGACGTGCTGTACTCAACCGTTTTTCCGGTGCAGGTTGAATTAACTGCTCAATCCAGTGAGCAAAATTCGGATTAATCTTGACTTTATCTTGAAACTTAATCCGCATTCGCTGCTGAGGTAATTGAGAGGGTGGAATACCCGTTAATAAATGAACCAAAGTCGCACCCAAAGCATATAAATCTGATGCAGGTACAGCTTTTCCCCATAATTGTTCAGGGGGCGCATAACCACTGGTTCCCACTACCGTAAACGTCACCCCTTCAGCTTTGGCTTTGTCTTGCACAGCACCAAAGTCTACCAAATAAATTTGGTTATTTTTCCCTAAAATTAGATTACTGGGTTTAATATCTCGATGGAGAACAGGTGGACTCAACTCGTGTAAATCACTTAAAATCTTGAGTAAATCCTCGGCAAAATGACGCACCTGATTTTCGTTAAACCGTTTCCCTTGCTCTAATAACTGCTTGAGAGAGTTACCGGGAATATATTCTTGCACTAAAGCAAACCAGGGTAATCCGTTTACCTTAGACTTATCACTATTTTCCTTATCGATAGAAGATGCTTCTAAACCCGCTTCAACATCATCCACTGAAAAATAATCCAGATACTTCGGAATGCGAGGATGGTTGAGATTCTTTAGAACTTGAGCCTCTCGTTGAAACAGCTTCAACTCATCCCATTGCATCTGGGGATTAAACGCCAGCAATTTAACCACAACGGCTGTTGGTGGTGAGGCTTTAGTGTCCATCGCTAACCAAGTTTGCCGCCCTGCATTATGTCCTAACTGTTCTTGTAGCTGATAGCGATCGCGTAAAACTTGTCCTGCACTTAACATGAGTTACTCCTTGAAATTTTAATTTATGAGTTACGTCCGTTATTGACCATTTGCCAGCCAATTTTTAATTTCACAAACTAGCCATTTTGATTCAGATAGTGTTAGTCGATTTGCCAAACAATAGTCTCTCTTTCTTGTCTTGAGATAGATAGCACTACCTGAATAGTCACCAACTTTACCTGAATGATAACTAGCTACTCCTTGAATCTCCGAAAGGAGTAGATGAAAATCAAATCCCTGACAAGTCAATTTATCTATGTCAAATACTACAGAGTATCCCCAGAAGTTAGCAAGTATAAAATTACTGATATCTCTGTACATTTTTCTAAGCTCAATCAGCCCTGCATCTCCCAAACCAATCATGCTAATCAATATAAAAAATAATACCGCCATTGTTTCAATTGGCGAAGGAAAGACATTTTGCAAGGAAATGAATCCGATTAAAAGCAAAAGCAAATTCACAATTATTGATAATAAAACTAAACTAAAAAATGGAATTAATCTAATGAATAAAAATACGCAAGTGTCTATAAACCACACTATCCCGGTTGCAGAAAAATAAACAATAAGTTTATTTTTGTTTTTTTTAAGCTTAATTCGTGTTGAAAAAGGCGGATGTACAGTTTCCAACTGATAACGCATAGAACGAATCGATCGCCCTGTTTCCAATGCATCAAGGGCTTGACTCGCACAACTCAAGCGCAAATCTAGGTCAGGTTCCGTCAAGGCTTCAATCCAACTGATCAACTGAGAGTTAATACTGACTTGCTCCCGAAATTGTATCCGTAAATTCCGTTGGGGCAAATCAGCCGGAGAAACACCCGTTAATAGATGAATTAACGTCGCGCCCAAAGCATAAAGATCAGAAGCCGGAACCGCTTGTCCCCAAAACTGTTCCAATGGTGCATATCCACTCGTTCCCACCACGGTAAACGTCACCCCTTCTACCGCCGCACTATCTTGCACCGCACCAAGATCAACTAAATAAATCTGCTTATCCTCTCCTAAAATCAGATTACTCGGCTTAATATCTCGGTGTAATACCGGAGAATTTAACCCATGTAAATAGATGAGAATCTCCAGCACTTGTTTAGCAATCGAACGAACCTGTGACTCCGTAAACCGCTTTCCTTCATTCAGTAACTGCTGTAAGGATTTGCCTGGGATATAATCCTGCACTAAGCCAAACCAACATAACCCCGCCCCAATTTTTTGATCCAAGGAAAAATAATCCCGATACTGAGGAATTCGGGGATGGTTCAGTTGCTTTAGCACCGCCGCTTCTCGTTCAAACAACTTAAACTCATCCCACTCCATCTGGGGATTAAACGCGAGTAACTTCACCGTCACCTGTTCACCCGACTGTAAATCTTGAGCTAACCAGGTTTGACGCCCTGCATTATTCCCTAATTGCTGTTGCAGTTGGTAACGTTCCTTTAAGCATTGCTTGGGGTTAAATAAGAGATTAGTTTTCATAAGGATTGACCGCCTCTATTGCTGTAACTGTTCAAAGTTGTGAAACATCCAAATATACAAAAACAATCCGGACAAAATAGATAATATTCATGATGGTTTAGGTATTATTATCAACGTTTATAACCTTCAATTGCTGCCATTGCCTTCTCTTTACCGCCATAGTAAGATTGGATAGTTTGAGCAATCTGAACCGCTCGTTTAGGGTTCCCTGTAGCAACTAATCGACGTACAATGGCATCCAAGGCTTTGGTTTTTGGTTGATAATCTGTCATCGTTTTAGCCACCTGAATAGCTTGCTCATGCTCAGTCGCCGTGGTTAAATAAGGTACGATCGCTTGGATAGTCTTACTCTTAATCGAGTCATCGGTGATATGACGAGTTACTCTCAAGGCTTGCTCAGACTCACCAGCATCAGTTAACTTGAGTGCGATCGCTTGAATAGTATTACTCTTAATCGAGTCATCGGAGATATTACGAGTCACTCTCAAGGCTTGCTCAGACTCACCAGCCGCAACTAATTCTGTTGCAATAATCTGCAATGCTTTTGCCTTAAAACCTTCTTCGGTGATCGTTTCCACAGTATCAAGGGCTTGATTATACTTACCAGCTTTCGCGTAATTAGCTGAAATATATACTAACTTCCCATCTTCTCCGAAAAAAACCTCTTGATCCCCTCCACTAAGACTTTCTGTACCCGGAGCGCATTGAAGCCTACCATCTTCTACAATTGGTGCTGGAGGGCGATTAGTACCCTTATCTTTTGTCTCACACAGAATCGCAAATGTTGTTAATTCTCCTGTTGCTTCAGCGTCACCCAAAAATACACCGCCCATATAACTCTTTAAATCGGATTGGCGGGAAACGCCATAATTAATCGAACTCAAAATAGTGGCAGAAGTTGAATAGGTATAGTTTGTGGTTTCAGTGCTAATGCCTAGTCCCAGTTCACCAATATTATTCGTAAAATTACTTTTCTCTAAAAAATAAGCTTGCTGGGCGCGATTCATTGAACCAGTATATTGTTTTGCTTCGTATTGTTTTGCTTTACTAGGGTTAACCATAATTAATGGCTTAACCAATAGGAACATAAAGCCAATTCCGATGATTCCTAGCAAAGCTAACCAGCCACAACTATAGCCACTGTTTTTATCAACAAGCATTTAACTCTCTCTCCTCCAAAGTAAACGGTACAAAACCACCTAACTTAAAGCCAAAAATTAATTATTGCCCTCTTCACCTCTCTCTCCCTCTGCGAACCTCTGCGCTAACCTCTGCGAACCTCTGCGTTTCTCAAAAACCCTTCAACAAACGCCTACCTACCCTTGAAGCTGCATCAAATAATAAGCCATAGGAATAATTCCAAACGAACCCACATTCATCGACATAACCGTCATTGCCAGATGAGGATGCTTCTGCTTTAATAAACCTGCGATCGCAAACCCCTTCGTCACAAAGCCCAAAATAAAACCAATCAGCAGTAAACCGGCTGTCACACCATACAGAAAAGCTAGGTGGGCGGAACTATCCATGGCGTTAATCAGGAATAACGTAGCAAAACCCAAAGCCATGAAGAAAAGATAAACACCAAACCTAAACATCCCTTGACTGATATTCTTCAAATATCCTCGACGATGACAGAATGAAAGACACATCGCCGCCGATAAAATCGAGCCAATGAGAGCCAAAGGAAACATTGCACTTAAAGAAACCCAACTAACCAAACTAGCCAACAGATAAAACCCATTCGCCAAACCTGCTATCAAAAAAGCTTTTCGGAAAGGAACCAACTCTCGTTTGCACAAGATAAAAGATTCAATTAAAACCGTAGCCAATAACGGTAATCCATACCCGTACATCAATGACATCGCCGGAAGCGTAATCAGACTAGAGCCAAATAACCATCCTCTATTCAATCCACCGCAAGCCATGGCGGGTAATGTCAGCATTAGCAGTAAACCGACTGTACCTCCTGTCACCTTGAGCCAAGATAGTCTCGGCGGCTGCGGCTTTACGGGGACACCCCTATAAGGAACCAAGGGAGCAGGTGTCAGAGGGAGCAGAGTCAAATCCAGGCTTGGCTTTTGTGTCATCGGTATTCTCCAGCAACTTGTGTTATGTCCCATCTAATCAGTCACATCTTTGAGATCCCATCGGAGTTATTCGAGAACTCATCGACTTCTCATTGACTTCGTTGTGATGGGGTTACTGGACTATATCTCTCCAGCTTCAGGGACTTATGCAATGCGTGTCCCATTTTTTTAGCGGCTTCTGCTTTTCATAACCGTTTTAACGGCGATGAATTACAAGGTCGCTTTCTGGTTAACTTTCACCCATTCGGGTATCACTTTCACCCATTTGGGTGTATTTTTAAAGTTTAAAAAGTGATATTTTTTATTTAAATAATTAATCAAATTTGTGTCAATTTGTAAAACCAAACCAATGTTTATTGGTTGGCACAATAAAATAGAATTAAAAAGATACATAGGTGTAATCATGCAAGTTAGAAACGAGAACTATTCAAAGTTGCCTCGTTTCCTCCATCGCTATTTTCTGCTTCAGAGGATAGGGGCAAAACGATTAGCAGGCTCAACGTTAGCCCAAGTCCTCACCCTAGCCATTGCGGTTGGATTGACCAATCTGGGCGTAACTTTAGCTCAAGTTCCAGGAAATAGTACAATAAACTCGCCAACACCGCAGTCTTTCCCCTCTCCTGGATTGCCCAGGCGTGAGCTAGAAGTACAACCTGTGCGACCTATACAAATTCCCGCTATCTATGAACATCCTGATTTCTTTGAGGAAGGACACGAAGAATTCGAGGAACAAATTGACAATCTAAGACAGAGAAATACGCCAGATTCTTCCGAAGACGAGGTACTCACAATTGAAGAGTCAGCTTATTGGGAAAATCAAGACCATGGAGAGAGTTGGTTGACGAACAAATCCCACTCTGAGCTATATTAACTGTTTGTAGTAAGCGCTTAAGCGCTTCTGCCACTAAAGTGGCTACTACGAACTCAGGTATAGAGGTGTGTTAATTTGTCGCCAGACATAAGCCCATTGATAGAAGGTAAACCCTTCTATTTTTTTTAGAATGAGCGTAAACCCAATAAAAACGGAGGTTAAATTATGACTACTCAACGCAACAAGTATTCAAAATTACCGCGTTTACCCGATCGCGCTCCTAAATCTCCAGCGTTAGAGTCTAGACTAGGCGTGGGTTCTACCGTTGCCAAACTAGGGACTCTAGCCATCGCCGTAGTGCTAACGAATCTGGGCTTAACCCATTCAGCGTTTGCTCAAGCTCAAATTCCCAGGAATCCTAACTCGCAAACGCCGCAACCCTTACCATCGGGTCAGACTCCGAATATAGACTTTCCTGACGCCGAACCGCCTCAACCCTTACCACCCCATGGTATCTATGAGCATCCCGACTTCTTTGAGGAAGGGGAGGAAAAACTAGAACGACGCATTGACAGGCTAAGAGAAAGACGCGATGAAGACGAATCTGAAGAGGATGTACTCACGATTGAAGAGCAAGCTTACTGGCAAAATCGAGATCATCCAGATAGTTTGCTGACGCTGCGTGATCCAGAAACAGGATGGACGAGAGTTGTTTCCACTCAGGGAGAATTTGCGGTTTCTCTACCCAAAAAGCCGACAGATGTCACAGCCGTTCCCGCCAATCAAGCAACTAATCTTGATCTAGAAGCGTATCGACTAAATCAAGCTCCCCAAAGATTCGTAATCGCTTATTCTGAAGAAATCGCGTTAGCTGAACCAGAAGCCAAGTTACGCCAAGTCCGCGACCAAATTTTAGCCGAAACTGACGCTCAATTACAGCGCGATCGCCCGATTTCTCTGGAGGGTTATCCTGGTCGATCCTTTCAACTGAGAACCCCAAATCAAGTGATGACTTACAGGTTGTATTGGGCGGACAATCGCCTATATGTTTTGAGAGCGAGTCAACAGCAGCCAGGGGAGACTGATTATCAAGCGGCTCAGTTTTTCAACTCCTTTGAGCCAATTACTCAATGGGATAATTAGGGGCTGCTGAATAAGTCTTGTGGTGGGGAGAGGCAATAGGCAATAGGCAATAGGCAATAGTTTTTGTACTCAAAATCTACTCTAGGTAAAGGTTTCAAGGATTAAGATTGCAAAACTTGTGAGAAATGCTGGTCATAGGGATTTGGTATCATGAGTTTGTCCCGATCCTTTATGGTGAAAACGAATTCCCAGGAAAATATCATAGACGAAACTTAAGAAATCTTTGCCTTGTAGCAGTCCCAATGACTGATGACAGCCCTTTTCTTCTAATAAAGGCTGAGTGGCTCGATAAGCTCCTTGATATTTATACCAGGGAATAGAGGGCCACAGATGATGAATCAAATGGTAATTCTGACCCATAATCATAATATTCAGGATGGGGCTAGGATAAACCCTGGCATTTTTCCAGCGATCGCGTTCTTTGAAGGGACGATGGGGTAAATAGTCAAAAAACAACCCCAATGCCAATCCCACAACCAAGGCTGGGGTAAACCAAAAGTTCATGATATAGCCCAAAAAGCCATAGTGACACGCCAGGTAAATCACCCCCGCCACAAACACTCGGCTCAAGAACCATTCCAGCAGTTCATACTTACGCCACAAGCGACGCTTAAAGAAAAAGATCTCATGGTAAAAAAAGCGTGCCGCAATTAACCACAGAGGACCCCCGGTTGAGACAAAATGATCAGGATCATTTTCTGGATCATTCACATTGGCATGATGCTGCATGTGTACCCGGGTAAACACTGGGAACGCAAACCCCAACATCAACGCACTCCCATGACCCATCAGCGCATTCGCGATCCGATTTTTGTGGGCGACATTGTGAGAGGCATCATGGATTACCGTACCCGCCATATGCAATGCTAGGACATTAATCCCAAAGCACAAGGGTGCGGGTAACTCCCACAGCCAGTAACCGCAGGTCGAGAAGACTATCAGAGCCATCGCTACTATGAACATTAGTAACGTTAGATTAAAATCTTCGGGGGCACCCAAGAATTCTCTGGGTACGGTCAGTGGCTTGATTGCCTCCGACATCGTTGTTTGTACTCCTTATTAACTATCCTTTGGTAGTATAAGATGTCTTAACAGAATTATAAAGTTTTGTTGACATCAGGTCATTTAATCAAAATTGACCGACTGATAAGCTTAACACGTTTTGGCGGCTTCGCTCAGGATCTGGGGAAGCTGGCAGCAATTCTCACCAAAAAAGCCGGGGCATGACCCCGGCTTTTTGGTGGCTGTGTTTCGTACCTGCGGGACGTTGACGTCGGCAAAGAAGTCATTAGCCCAGACCGATGGGCTGCGTGGCTGTTGAATGGAGACGACGCAGACCTTGACATAGCCGCCGCGTTGGTCGCTGGGCTAGGGGAGCATCGGCAGACCGCGACTCTGAAATCAGCCGCCCATCAGCGCCTGGGCGAGTCCGATGTAGAGCGGTATTCCTATGGCAAGCGCAATTGGCGTGCCGACGGCTGTGGACGAGCCGATGTAGGCGGAGGGATTGGCAGACGGGATACCAGCTCGTAAAGTGGGCGGTCCTGAGATGTCTGAACTGGAGGCGGCGATGACAGCTAGGAGCACGACGCCGCCAGGGGTGAATCCCGTGGCGACGTGGGCAATCCAGCCGAGACCGAAGGCAATGAGCCCATGCAGCAACGGCGCCACAAAGGCATATAGGGCGTACCACTGACCCACCTTGCGCAGCTCGCCAAGCCTTGCCGTAGCCTCCATACCCATTACCAGCATCAGGATCGAAAGCAGGCCCCGGAAGGGGGGATTGTAGAAGCTCTCATAGACACTGTCCGGCTGGGTTAGTATGCCTAGAGCGATGCCGAGCAGCAGTGCCGATAGGGCAGAGCCCTGAAGGCTTTCCTGGATGATGGGCCATATTTTGACCCGCTCAGGCTCCTGGCTGGGATATCCGCTTGCGGTAATGCGCTGCTGGCTGAGATACTCCTGCCTGGTGGTGGGATACTCCTGCTCGCTGGGATACCCGCCTGCGGTAACGCTCTGCTTGCTGAGAGACTCCTCCTTGCTGAGAGACTCCTCCTTGCTGAGATACTTTTGCTTTTGCTTGCTGACATAAATACTGGCTAAGACGATCGCAGTTACGAGCGCTGGGATGTCCATGAAAGGATAGAGTGCGGCAGCCCAGGGCTCGTATGTTATGCCTTCCGCTTCCAGTACTGTTATGCCAGCAGCGAGGGTAGAGCCACTCACAGCACCGAACAAGCCTGCGGTGGCAATGGCATCCACGACTTTAACATTCGGCAGCTTGGCTAAGGTATAACGCCCGATGAACACGATAAGAATCCCTATTATCACGGCGAACGCTGCGGGCAACAGCATATCCAGCAGATCGGAATTGCGGATCGCAATGCCGCCGCTCAGTCCGACTTTGATGAGCAGCATGAAGACGATGAACTTATAAACCGCATCTGGAACTTGCAGTTGGCTATTGAGGGCGGCAACGACCATACCACCAATCAGAAAGCCGAGTGTCGGGGACTGCAACTTCGCCAGGAAGAGCGTCAAGAAATCGGACAAAAAATCCATGTTGTAATTCCTCTTTGATTCAATCTTAGGGGTCAGGACGGCAGGCAAGCGTTGCCTCGAGTCCTGGGTGGCCGGCTCCACATATCCGGGTGAGCAGCGAGTCAACCCGCCACTAAGAATGCATCTGCATCCCGGTGCGTTGTGTGCTGGAAGATAAGGTTTTGCTCCGGCGAGCGCAAACGATCACGCTAATTCAGTGGTGATTCATTGGCAATCTCACCCCCAAAGCCGCAAACCAGATGCAGACTGTGGGAAACAGGGTCAACCAGAGATGAAGATATAGTCATTCCAATTTATTTCCGTAAATCTTTAGAGTCCGTGAAGACGGACTTCGTTGTGTTAGCCTTGGATTTCCAATCCGCTGGCAGTTGTTGCTGTTGGTTTCTACTTGGAACTACAATAGAGCCGGCTGTGGAAGCGCCGGCGGTGTACAGAAAGTTTTGACGAGACATACGAGAGAAATTTGCCATGAATACCTCCTTCCGCCTCCCCTGGCTGGGGAAGTGGTGATTGTGATAAGTGAAATTGGTTAAAAGTTGCAGAAAGCGGGGGTGCAGCGCTACACCCCTACAGCACAGGTATTATGCGAATACCTGTCCCGCAGCATCTCCCATAGATCAAGATCTATGTAAGACCCGAATCTCTATGTGCTTAAGTTTATCTTAAAATCTGTACCAACTTGCATGGAAATGCCCAATTCAAATCATAAGTTTTCCTTTTAGTCTCAGAAAACCCCTATATCTGTGGTCAATGTAACTGTCACCCCTAGTGGGACTCGACAACCTGGCGTCACTTGCGGTGTTTAACAACCAGATCACCGATCTTTCCACCCTCGCAGACCTTGATCAGCATTTTATTCCAAGTTGGTGAAGAAGCTTTTTTCTTTCGCGATCGCGATCGGCGCACAAGCCTTCAGCGGCACAAAGCCCACACCCAGATTGACTTTTTCTAGACCGTGACGAGTAGATTGCTCAGCAGCACCGCCTCGTCCACATCGTGGGTTACCATGATGGCGATAATGTTGTTTTCTTCACAAATATGCATCAACTGCTCTTGCAGTTTGCCACGGGTCATAGCGCCAAAAGGATAAGTGTTTTTTATAAAATGCTTCCGCTAATCTGAGTCAATCTTTCTCAACAGAGGGTATTGGATTCGCCGATCTTTGGCATAATCTTAAAGATATGGTTCAAGGCAAGACTTTATGGTTTTGCCTTGAATTGTCGTAATAGAACGCATCAAGAGGTAAACTACATGACCCAGAAAGCCAGCAAGCTCGTCATCGTCACGGAAAAGGTGCTACTGAAAAAGGTCGGCAAGATCATCGACGAAGCCGGAGCTACCGGTTATACGGTGGTGGACGCTGGCGGTAAAGGCAGTCGCAACGTGCGCTCGTCGGGACAACCCACCGTTTCCGACAACTTCTCGAATGTAAAGTTCGAGATACTCACCCCCAATCGGGATATGGCCGTGAAGATTTCGGATGAGGTCGCAGCGAAGTTTTTCGACGACTATTCGGGCATCAGCTATATCTGTGATGTGATGGAGGTACTACACGCGCACACGTTCTAACTCAAAACCCCAGTCAGAAGTTCCGTTCCGAAAAACCAAAACTGCCTCACTGTCCAGCTTTCCGCGATTTTTTAGACGTTCGGCTAGCGCTCAGACTTCGGCGAGCTGCCGCCCGACTTACAATCGCTGAAACCTTTATGTAGCGTGGGTTTCAACCTATCTCTTGTCTATTGTCAAAATAGCGCGTTGGCGGAGCCTGTTCCGAAGAAACGTATCGCGCTATTTTGGCATGCTGGGAAGATGGGGAAGATGGGGAAGCAAATAACCAATGACGTAGCTTGCTGATCAAGGGAGCGAGTATGACGAATGACAAATGACAAATGACAAATGACAAATGACAAATGACAAATGACTGTGAAGTATTCAGGGAACCTCTTATCGTACTGCTATGGTCTTAACCTCATAAGTAGTCGATTATCCACAACGTATCCAGATCATGAAACCCTCTTCCCGATTCCCTGTTCCCTCGACTAAGATGACCCGCCATTTAATATCAGAGGGGGTGTCTTTGGGGTTAAGAACCACGGGCTGGTCAGCAAGTTTAGCCGTTGTCCTCGCTAGTACGAATGTTTTAGCCGTCAACCCTGTCAACCAAAACCTCCCCGTTCAAAATCAGCTTCAGCGTGATGCTACCGTTGCTCAGAATAACACTGATGACCCTCGATTCACCTGCCAATTCTTCGATGGGGAATACACGGTGATGTATCACCCCGAAAGTCAACCTGAGCAAGCTTATGCGTGGGCGACTCCGAGTTTGATGGGTGGAGGTTGGACTCCAGAACGCCGCTGTAATGAAATTAGCCGCCGTTTGGAGTTTTATCGACCGGATGGGTTATTGGAAATGCGGACAGCGACGGAAAATAACTACGATATTATTTGTGTCACGACTCAGAAGAACCCAGACTGTCAAATCGTCCTGACTATACCACCGGGTCAAGATCCTCAACTCACTCGCGATCGCGTGTTTGAAAATTTGACGGTTGCTGATAGTGGTCAATCGACGGATGCTGTTACCACTTTTATTGAAGATGATAACCGTTCAGATCTGCTGGATCAGGTGTTAAATGAGGGGTTATCGGTTTTGGGAATTGGTCAACCGTCTAGACCGAGTTCTGAAGCCATTAACTTGCGACCTTTTCTTGATCCGGCTGATGGGGGAACAGGAACTCAATTGCGCCAGGGGACACCTGTACACTCAACTCCCCGTCTAAACCCTGATAATTTCCGATGAATCAGGTTCAATTTCGGATTGAGGAACACTGAGATCTAAGAAGTTTTGGTGGTTTAAAATCTCGAATAGGTTGACATCTGTTTCCAGTAAACAGGCATGACCTGACTTCGGCAGCACCGACATTGTAGCGTTTGGCAGATAGTTGACTAAGGATTTGGCTTCGGCTAACGAACACCACAAGCGATCCGCAGCGCTGGCGAGAATGAGGACGGGTTGAGTCAACGGTTCAAGTGCTGCTGGATCAACCTTAAAATTCCTCAGCATGGATACTCGCCAATGCATCGTTTTTGCGGGTAAAGACCGCATCGCCTCTAAGAGGGCGCGGCGATTACTGGGAATCATCCGATTGAGGGATGATAAGATGGGTAACAATGTCAAAGTAGATAGGTGATAAACATTATCGGGTAATACGCCTAACCATTGTGATCCCCATAGCAACCAAGAGGGTTGACTCACGGATGTAGCTGGGTTACTTAAAATGATTCGGTGCAACAGATGGGGGGCGGTGAGGGCGACCTTTAGGGCTAAACAGCCACCAAAAGACTCGCCACACAGATAAACGCTTTGGCTGCGTCGTTGGCTGAGTTCTGTGGCAATTAAGCTAGCCACCTGATTGGCTAAGTCTTGCCAGTTACTCAAATAGTGGGGAGGAATGACCAAACACCGAACATCAAACGCTGCGGCTAAGTTGGGTATCTGCGATCGCAAGAGCTGACCTGTTCCATCCATCCCCGGTAAATAGACGAACAAGGGATAATCCGGATTTGGCGATCGCGGTTTCAGAAAATAAGGATGACTTTTTAGCTCTGGCATCATTGACTTTAGGTAGCCTTCGCTTATACTAGACAATTTCCCCCCTAGGGGCTTTCTCGGCTAAAGCTGAGATCTGTATCGATTAGTCTTGACACAACCCTTAGGGATAGTTATTTAATCTTTCTTTACAATAAGCGGTAATACGGCTGACTGGCAAATAGTCTGAAAGTGGGGATGATTGAAATGCTGGGAAATATGGGAACAATTAGGGAGCTGGCGCAGCTTATCGCAGTAGTCTTAGCCCCAATTCAACAACAGGAGTTGACAAAATCGCTATTATATGGATAGACGGCAAATTACCAAGACTTACCTCTGCTACTGCCTTGACTTAATCTCAGTTCCGTTGACCTGTCACTCAACCTAGAGAAGAGCTTGAACTCTCCTAAATTTAACGAAATAATTCTTTATATTGAGAAATAACTCCTTTTTTTTAGTTAGTTCAAGCATTTTTCAACAAAATTTAGTAAAGTTTGTTAATATTTTGTAGTATTTAATACTTTTTTTGGGCAAAATGCTAAATAAAGCCAACTGGATATACCATGACAACCAAGTAAGGGAGGGTGTTTTTGTAAACAATCGATGACTTCTAATCGGACTCAAAGAAACACATTGACCGTTAAAAGCAACGTAGCCCACAAACTCAGGGACTTCCTGTGCCGAAGCCTAGGTAAGAGGAGTCCCGATTACCAAGAGGCTAGGGTAGAGAGTATCCACAAATACAGGAGGACAGATCATGGTCTAGAATCTATCCAGCAACGGTTAAGCGATCGCATGGCTAATATGGAGACTATCCTCGCCTTGAGGCAAGTAGCCAAAACCATCATTTGGGGAATTAATTCCCTTAACTCATTTAACCAATTCCTTGTCAAACAAGAGTTTGGCAGTTCGTCCAAGATACGGAAACACTACCCTAACTGTGCAGGTCTTGTACAGTATCGGGGAATCAGTTAGACTAACAGCTTGTCTACTCGTGCTGACTATTCCCAATAAACATCGATATCTACCAAAAACCTGGCAATCCCAGTGACTTTAACCAAAAAACTCTCATTTAAGATCATGCAACATAAGTCATTCCTCGGCATTGGGGAACGTTAGCGAATCATCGCTAAAGGACATCCCCACTTGTTTTTGGGCGATGGAAGCCTAATAGTGTTCCGTCGTTTTCAGCCAAAATCACACTTACGGCTGACTAAACGAGAAGATGGTTGGGAAGGAGGCATCTATTTCTTGCATAAAAAACTGAGGCATAAAAATCATGTTGAATAATTTTAGTACCGATCCCATTTTTACACCTGAACAAGTTTTAGAAAATCGCGGTCGAGTTGCCATATTCATTGATGGCTCGAATCTGTTTTATGCAGCTTTGCAATTAGGCATTGAAATCGATTACACGAAACTGTTGGTTCGTTTAACGGCTGGTTCACGATTGCTGCGATCCTTCTTTTACACTGGTGTTGATCGCACCAATGAAAAGCAGCAAGGGTTTTTGCTGTGGATGCGCCGTAATGGATACCGGGTGATTGCTAAGGATTTAGTGCAGTTACCCGATGGCTCGAAAAAAGCCAATCTAGATGTCGAAATAGCTGTCGATATGATGGCATTAGTGGGGTCTTATGATACTGCCATTCTCGTCAGTGGTGATGGTGATCTAGCTTATGCGGTAGATGCCGTCAGTTATCGAGGAGTGCGGGTTGAGGTGGTTAGTTTACGTTCAATGACTAGCGATAGTCTGATTAATGTTGCGGATCGGTATATTGATCTGGATCAGATTCAAGAAAGTATCCGCAAATCCCCACGACAAAACTATACCTATCGTCCGTTATCCGGTATTGGTATGATGGATGATCCCGGAGATCCTTCCATGGGTCATTAAGCTGTTCGTCATGGAAACGTTATTGTCAATAATGGCAATGTCGAAATTCTGGTAATGCGAGCCAGAAAGCTCGCTACGAATACCCGAATTTGAATTCATGAGTTATGAGTCATTAGTCCTGAGTTTTTAGCGATAAGGACTAATGACTCATCATCAAAATTTCACGAAGCTAGCTCCAATGATTTTGAGTTGGAAACGATGTTTTGCGGTGAGCCTCTGTCTATTGGCTTATGCTCCACTCTTCGGCTGTCAGACTGACAGTCAAACGGTCAAGAAAATTCAACAAGATACAGAGTCTACCGATATTGAAGGATCTCTTGTATTCAACAATGTCACCTTGGAGCAAGCTGATGAACAAGGTCGTCCTTTATGGCGGGTAAAAGCTAACCAAGCAACCTATACTAAAGACAAAAAAATCGCTAAAGTTGAACAGCCCATCGGTGATTTATTTCAGGATGGAAAGGTTATTTTAAAAGTATCAGCCAAGAGTGGGGAAGTTCGGGAAGATGGGAAACAAATCTTTCTGCGAGGAGATATTACGGCTACTGATACCCGCAATGGCGCGGTTTTTAAGGGAGAGGAATTGGAGTGGTTACCCCAGGATGAGTTGTTAGTGGTACGCCGAAACTTAGAGGGACGCCATCCTGAACAAATCGAGGTCACGGCTAATGAAGGACAGTATTTAACCCGAAGTGAGCAAATGGAACTGAAAGGCTCGGTTCAGGCAATCTCGAAAGATCCCAATGTGCAACTGAAAACAGAGCAGTTACTTTGGCAAATCAAAGGGCAAAAGTTAATTGGGGATCAACGGACTCAAACGGAACGGTACAAGGATAACACTGTGACCGATCGCGTAGTCGCTAACCAGACGGACTATAACCTAAAAACCAAAGTCGCGATCCTGAAAAAAGATGTTCAGCTTACGTCCATTGATCCCCCAGTTTTAATCTCCAGCAATGAGGCAATCTGGGATGTCAAGGCGGAAACAGTCCGCTCAAATCAGCCTGTTCAAATTGTCCATCAGGGCGAGAATGTGGTGATTACAGCGAATCAGGGACAGGTAGATTTAGAGAGCGAAGTCGCCAATTTAAAGGGGGGTGTCCAAGGTGTGGGTAGTCGCAATCAAGCCGAACTCTACGCCAATCAGGTTAGGTGGGACATTCCCACTCAGAATATGCAGGCGTCGGGGAATGTGATTTATAAACAAGTTGATCCCCCCTTTAATGTCACTGGAGCCACCGCCGTAGGTAAATTACAGGATCAGAGCATGATCGTCAGGAGTGGATCGAGCGATCGCGTCGTCACCGAAATTGTCCCCTAGAGCGCCGGTTTAGTAATCAGGATTGGCGCTCTAGCGGTTTGGGGCGCACCCTATCGCCAACCAAATGATGTGGATTTAGCAGTAAAAGCAGCGATTGAAATACAATGGGTGGTTTGTCGCTTAAATCAGAAATGGATTCGCGAAAAAGGACGCTCAATTCAAATTCACATTGGTTTAAATACTGGCATGGTTGCGGCGGGAAATATTGGGTCTAAAACGCTGATACAATATGCGACAATTGGGGATACAACCAATGTGAGTAGTCGAATTTGCGAAGTCTAATCAGCAAAAATACTTAGTTAAACGAGAACCTATGACTTTTTTGCAACTTGCCGTCATTACCGGTCTTGCCTTTGTGTTGATCAAATTTACCGCCTCTCTGTTTGGCTATGGCAATAATCGCGTCTTAAATAGCTTGGTTACAGCCATCCTCGCCATCTTTGTCACCTTTGAACTGGTAAAGCTGGTGCAGGCAATCTTTGTCAAATTAGGATAGGACGCTGAAGATCCCCCATCAGTCAGTAGGTGGGGACAATTAAAAAGTTAACGGTGGAGAACTCGCTGCCCTTGAGAAGCAAGCTACGTCATTTGTAAGGTTGTTTATATAACTTAATAGGGTTGAGCCATTCCAGGATGGGGCGGTTAAAACCGCATCTACACAAACAAAACCTGCCTTCGCAGGTTTCTAAATCTTAAACAGGATTCATAGCGATGAATTCACCCCTTCAACCCATCACCGCAATTATGGGTATTCAACCGGACATGATATTAGGTGTTACCGCCCATCCTAAACGAGTGGGCTGCTGGTAAATCCGTTTCAACGTGTTGATATCCCGCACAGAGATTTCTGGCGGATAGCGAACTTGGGAATAGTACATCGTATCCGTTTCCACCGGAGAATGACCCCAAATCCCCAACGCATGTCCGAGTTCATGACGAGCCGTGGCTAGGGTATAATCTACCGTTTGGTGGGGACTCAGAGAAATGGTAAACTTGTGCGCTAAAATACGTTGTGATTCCTCAACACCGGGACGCAGATAAAATTCGTAGCGAGTTTCTGCGGCGCGGGCGCGAATGTTCTCAAATCGTTGGGTTTCGCGGTTAAAGGAAGCTTGCAAAGGAGGGCGCGATCGCACAATAATAATATCTGCTGATTCTGTCTCAGAAACCACCTGTAAGGGCAAATAGACAGTCCATTCCTCTACGGCTTCTAATACAGCATCGTACCAATCGTGGAATCGTTTAGCACTAGCCGAGGATTCCGCTGATTCTTTGGGGTGTTCAATATAAACCTGAACCGGAAACTCAGACCAAACCAGATACTCCACCGGGGTTAACTTAATCTCCGTGAAATAATCACCAGCATCAGTCTGATCATCCCACTGCGCCAATGGTTGGGGGAGTGGGTGAGGTTGAGGCATCGGGAGAGAGAACGGAATCCCAGGGACATGCCAAGATATCGATAGTAACAGAATCAACCCACTGGTCAAGATCGTGATCCACAAGAGACGTTTCCTGGTGCTATAGAGGAAACGCCTCAACCTGCGAGTTGCACTTTTTTTCATCCCAAATTGGTGACTTGGGTCATTCCTTCCTAGATAATCCTTGGGTGTAACCCAGTTAACATTGCTGTTTTTGTCTGGGGCTAGTTGTAACAGACAACGAACAGCAAACAATGGACAACCCATTATTGATTCAACCACCCTGCACTGAGAACAATGGTCAAACCGATAAAGATAATGGCAAGCACCCAAGTCACCCGATTGAGGGCGGTTTCGGCACTTTTGGCGCTGGTAAACAGTTGGGCTTGACCCCCAATTCCGCCAATACCATCCCCTTTGGGACTATGAAGCAACACTAAAACAATCAAACCGAGAGCAGATGCTGCCCAAATAATTTGCAGAACTTGACTGGTCATACTTGATTATGGCTTATTTGTCAATGGCAATGTGGTCTTCTTTTTTCGTCCAAGACCAAAGACTATAAGGCAACTCGTACTGGCGTCCGATTCTTCCGTACATCAAACTCCACGGGTTTAATCATAGAACGTCCCGTCATGTCTTCCGGTTGTGGCAGGTTTAAGATGTCCAGAATCGTCGGTGCAATATCTGCCAGCCGTCCATCGCTCCGCAGAGCAACGTCCGTGCCATGTCCAGGGATTTTTAATTTTTCCCCTTCTATCAGAATAAAGGGTACAGGGTTGGTTGTGTGCGCTGTCCAAGCATTACCTTGTTCATCTCGCATGTATTCCGCATTCCCGTGATCGGCGATAATGATTGCGGTTCCACCCACTTTGTTGATGCTCTCAATCAACTGTCCCAAGCAGTGATCCACGGTTTCAATGGCTTTCACACAGGCGTCTGTATTTCCCGTATGTCCCACCATATCCGGGTTGGCGTAGTTGATCACCACCAAGGAGTAAATCATTTTGCTAATCGCCTTTACCGCTACATCCGTCACATCGACGGCGGACATCGCCGGGGCGCGATCGTAGGTTGCGACCATGGGACTGGGAATCAGTTCCCGATCCTCTCCTTCAAAGGGTAATTCTAAACCGCCATTAAAAAAGTAGGTGACATGGGCGTACTTTTCAGTTTCAGCCGTGCGGAATTGGCGCAACCCATTCCGGGAAACGACTTCGCCGAGAATATTATTCAAGTTCTGCGGCTCAAACGCCACCAAAACCGGGAAGCTGGGATCGTACTGGGTAAACGTGACAAACGCTAGGGGTTTAATCAATTCCCGTTCAAATCCGTCAAATTCCGGATCAGTCAAAGCTTGAGTTAATTGTCGGGCGCGATCGGGACGGAAGTTAAAAAAGATTATCCCATCCCCCGGTTCCAATGCACCCGACGTAATCCGAGTCGGGAGAATAAACTCGTCAGTAATGTCCGCCTGATAAGACGCTTGCATCACCTCAACCGGACTCCGACCATCCCCAGTCCCATCCTGGGTGATCATGTCGTAAGCTTTTTGGGTGCGATCCCAGCGATGATCGCGATCCATGGCATAGTAGCGACCACTAATCGTGGCAATGCGTCCAATGCCAATTTTGTCAATATGCTCTTGAATGGTCTGAAGATAGCTGATCCCGGAGTTGGGGCTGGTATCCCGACCATCCATAATCGCGTGAACGCAAACATCAGAGAAGCCTTGGGATTTAGCAAAATCGAGTAATCCCAGCAGATGGTTGATATGGGAATGCACACCACCGTCCGAACATAAGCCGATTAGGTGTAACTTACCCCCTTGACGCTTCTTCAGTTCTTGGCTCAATTTTTGCAGGGCTGCATTCTCCCTGATCGAACCATCTTCCACAGCATCTGAGATGCGAACTAGTTCTTGGGGGACGACACGCCCAGCACCGATATTCAGGTGACCCACTTCCGAGTTACCCATTTGACCCTCTGGTAGACCAACGTCTTTACCAGATGTGCGAATGGTTGTACTGGGATAAGCCGTCAACAGGCTATCCATCACAGGGGTTCGAGCCATGGCAATGGCATTTCCATCCCTTGCCTTGCGGTAGCCCCAGCCGTCCAAGATGACTAGCACCACAGGAGATACAGGTGCTTGCATCATAGTATCGCTCTTTATTCCTATACTAATTTCACCGCCATGATATCATTAGTTTCTTGATTTGATGGCTAATTTTTGCCTTTCTTTTGACTTTTTAGCCATTTTGCCGGAAAATTTAGCAGCTTCTTCGGTCTATTTTCTTTCTCTGGAATCATTGTTCTCGATACGCTCTTTGCAGAGGATACTTGTTGATACTCTTCTCAACTAGCTGACTCTTGTATCATGAGTCAGGTGACTTCAGAAGAATGTTACTGACTCCCATAGCCGGAATTTTCGTTTCCGCGTCAAAGCGAAAGTAAGCATCGAGCTTACGGGGGAATCCTTTGACTGACTTTTCACGGGAAGTCTAAAAACCTGAGTCGGGGCGGGTTTAGTTACTTAGGGTTGCAACCGAAAAGATAGTGGTGAAACCCGCCCCTACAGAGACACCCCATACCGTGAAAAGCTATAATTTTGTGAACCCGTTGAAACGGGTTTAAGCTTTTAGCCCCAACTTTAGTTGAGGGCTAACTTTTTTAGCGACGTTTGGCGGCGGCTTTCTTCTTGGCAGCTTTTTCAGCTTTCTTGGCGGCTTTCTCGGCAGCGATCGCGGCTAATCGTGCCTGTTCTTTCTCCTCGGCGATTTTATCCAGATAGTAGTGATAATCCCCCAAATAAGTGCGGAACTCGCCATCACGAATTTCCACAATTTTGGTCGCCACTTGGGAAATAAAATAACGGTCGTGGGAGACAATAATCACGGTACCGTCATAATGCTGGAGGGCTTCCTCTAACATTTCTTTGGCGGGAATATCCAGGTGATTGGTTGGCTCATCCAATAAGAGTAAATTCGCGGGACGCAGCAACATTTTTGCCAAAGCCAGACGCGCTTTTTCACCCCCACTCAGGGATTTAACTTTTTTGAATGCCGTTTCACCACTGAAAAGAAACCGTCCTAATAAGGTGCGAACTTCTTCATTTTTCCAATCGGGAACTTCATCATGAATGGTTTCCATGACGGTTTTAGTTGACTCCAGCGCTTCGGCTTGATTTTGCTCAAAGTAGCCGGGGATCACATTATGCTTACCCAGTTCCACAATCCCTTCCGTGGCGTTTTCCATCCCCATCATCAGGTGTAATAGCGTGGATTTCCCTGATCCATTCGGTCCCAAGAAAGCAATGCGATCGCCCCGTTCCACTAGCAAGTCTGCACCGAGGAAAAGAATCTTGTCGTCGTAGGTATGCACCAATTCCTTAATATTGACAACCTCGCGACCACTCCGAGGAGCTGGGGGAAAGCGGAAATGTAAGCTTTTTAAGCTACCCGTTGGTGCTTCAATGCGTTCAACTTTTTCTAATTGTTTCTCGCGGCTTTTTGCTTGGGTGCTGCGGGTTGCACTAGCGCGGAACCGTTCAACAAAGGCTTGCTGCTTTTCCAGTTCTTTCTGCTGACGCTCATAGGAGCTGAGTTGGGATTCTTTCATCTCAGCTTTTTGCTGCAAGTACGCCGAATAATTGCCCAGGTAGGTGGTAGAGACGCCGCGTTCAGTTTCCACAATCTGGGTACAGAGCCGATCCAGAAATTCCCGGTCATGGGAGACAATCACCATCGGGGTTTTTAATCCTTTCAGGTAATTTTCTAACCATTCGATGGTTTCTAAATCGATGTGGTTTGTCGGTTCATCTAACAGTAATAAGTCAGGGCTTTGCAGCAGTATTTTGCCCAAACTCATCCGCATTTGCCAACCGCCGCTGAACGCACTGACTAAGCGATCGCCATCTTCGGGAGCAAATCCCATTTCCGGTAATATCTTCTCTATTTGGGCTTCCAGGCTATACCCATCGAGGGCTTCAAACTGACGCTGCAATTTATCCAACTTGTGGATCAGGCGATCGAGTTCATCGGGATCAGCGGTTTCCATGTCCCGTTGCACCTGCGCCAGATTATGCTGTACTTGGTTGGCTTCCGTGAATACCGTCCAAAACTCTTCGCGCACCGTGCGACTGGGATCAACCTCAAATTCTTGGGTGAGGTAAGCAATGTGGAGACTGGTAGGGCGGATCACTTCCCCAGCCGTGGGTTCTATCTCCCCAGCAATAATCTTAAGTTGAGTGGATTTACCCGCACCATTAACGCCAACTAAGCCAATGCGATCGCCCGGTTTGACTTCCCAGTTGACATCCTTGAGAACTTCGCCAGTGGGATAAATTTTACTAATGTGTTCTAGTCTCAGCATGGGTGTATTGTCTCAAGCAGATTACAGCAGGGAGATTGAGCTACCCGACGTTTTGGGTGCGCCGCTGACTCTCCATCCGAGTTTATCGTAACAAAATTTAATGGATCGGTTCGTAGTTGCGCTTTAGCGCCGGTTCGTGCAACCCGAAAGACATCTTTAGGGATGGGTTTAGGGGTTTAATTAGGATATCCACCAATAACCTTTCAACAAAACCCCCCCTTCATCAGACTAAACCAATAGTCTAGAGGATTTAGCGGTGAGAGGATATGGAAACGTGGTACAAAGAAGACTTGGCATATATCCACGATGTCGGATTCCGGGATTACGCCCTGAAATCTACACCTGGTATATTGGCAATCCTCGCGCAACACCAAATAAGAGAAGGTTTAGTCGTGGATTTGGGTTGTGGGAGTGGATTGTTGGCGCAAGAACTGGTAAAGGCAGATTATCACGTTTTCGGCGTTGATAGTTCAGAGTCAATGATTGCCATAGCACGAACCCGAGTCCCAGAAGCGGAGTTTCTGGTTGAGTCATTGTTTAATGTAGATATCCCAGCATGTCATGCTGTCACCTCCATTGGTGAATGCCTGAACTACCTGTTTGATAAAAAGAGCGATCGCGCTTCACTAACCCAGCTATTTTATCGTATTTATAGCGCCTTAAAACCTGGGGGTGTTTTGACATTAGTTAGCATTTACCCCTTAGCGAATTAATCCTTGTTGTTGAGCTAATGTGTGATTTAGCACGACCACAGAATTTGCCGATAAATGCCAAGTTTTTACAGTTGAGCTTAGTGTTTTTTTTAGGGCGTCCTGTAATGGTGGAAGCCATTCTTCTTTATGTCCATTGATCACTAATAGTAAGCGAAAATCAATTTTTTCTAAATCGAGTGTCTGAAAGAGAGAAGGTAATTCTGTCCATGTTGCATGGCGTTTTAAGCAAGTTGCCATACAGAGATTCAGCCCGTTCGTCAATTTCTCTCGGATTTCTTCGATAAAATCGTCAAACCCTGGTTGTGTTTCAGGACGAGGTGAGCTGGATTTTGCTTCAATAATCCATACCTTTGGTGAATTGGGAGGATATAGCAACAAAAGCTCTGCTATCTTAACGCCCTCCTGGATGTCTTGGTAGGTTTGACTTTTTTCAATATGGAAGCAATGTCCTTCTGGATAAGATCCGAACGTCATTCCAGATTCAATAATCGGTTGAGTGGTCATTGAAAAGCCAGCCCCACTTCTTCTTTGTAAAGTTGGATAGATTCATCAATGATAGGATTACTCGGCAAACCATCTTTTAGATCGGCAATAGTCCACTGTTCAGGATTAGTTGAAATTATTTTGATTGAGATTTCATTGTGTTGTTGAGCGATGAGAAATAATTTTTTGATTACAAAGTAAGAGTGACTTGCCATGAAAAACTGGATTCCACACTCCGCTAACATAGCGATGATGTCAAGTAATTTGGAAATGGCGTTTGGATGCAACGCCGCTTCTGGCTCGTCAATAAAAATGATGGATTGCGGATCAAGATAGCGGTTTCCGAGTAAAGTATCGAGAATCGAAATTTTCTTGATGCCTTCTGCCGTCACTCCCATAGAGAACTTTTGATGTCCTTTTTTAAAGTGCCAAATTCCTGAACTTTCGTCATACTCAATTTTGCCGTCTAAAATATCTTTTAGGTTTCTTCGCGATTCAGCAAATTCTCTATACTTTTTGCCAACTTTAGGACGTTGACGTAAGGCACGGGCTAGATCTAGGTAGGTATCATCAAACCCAAAAGTCTTGTCTTGTTCACGAGATTCTAAAATAATTGAGTGCAGAGAAAGAACTTCTTTAGCGGGTAAAAAAATTGAGTTACTCTCGCGGGGTGTAACATGATTGTCTAAGTTTTGAATAGTCTTGGTTGTATCTCTGCCAAAAGTATAGATAAATTTTTGATGGTTAACATTAATCTGGAATGATAAAGGTTCATCCGCTCCTTTTCTCACGAGTTCGCCGATTTTTACCGTCTCGAATGTCCAGTAAAGTTTGTCTGCCAGTATTTCTTCAGCGCTGCGCGGTTCATTGCCCCGTTTATAGGTTTCCAAGGTTCGCATGGCACTGTAAAGAGCCTTAAGTAATATTGTTTTACCTGTGCTATTTTCACCAATAATTAAGTTAATATTGCCTAATTGTTCGCACTTAAGCTGGTCTATCGGACCAAAATTTTTGAGTTGAAGGCTGTTTAGCATGGGTTATTTCTCTCGACTTTCTGCACGGTAAGTTTAACTCGACAACAGCCAGAGTGGATTAGCTATGCTCTCTTTATGATAATCTGAACAGGTTGATTGAACTGACGTAGGCAAGGGGAAATCGCGGAAGCAGTCATTTATCCGATTAAGTTATAAGCTTTGGCTTTAAGCAAAATCATTAGATGCTCTAACTGCTCATATAAATCAAGTTCTGTTGCTTCAGCTTCTGTGAGTGTTCCTTCTCGGTTTTTGTCTAGCAGCGTGCGGAGACGTTCTTGAGCTTCTGCGGAAACTTTAAAGGTAGTGATTTCTTGAGGAGTAGGGCGGGCGATCAAAAAGTCGAGAACTTCAGTGTATGCAGTTGGAGCATCTGTTGGGTTAGTAACAGATGAGATTTGGTTGGGTAAGGGAATGCTGGGGGGAACGGTTTCTACGAGACGCTGTAGTAATTCCGGGAGACGATCGCGAAGTGGTTCTAGGCGTTGAGCCAGTTCGTCTGGTACTTGAATGGTGAGTTCAGCCATTTTTGCTTTTTCGTGCCTGAAAAACTGTGAGCTGATAACCAGCTTGAATGAGTTATCTTTTCTCTATCTAATGACTCCCATCGTACTCTAAACATCTAATTAGTGCTTCTAAGATCCTAATCCAAACACTTGCTTGAGATTTGGTGGCAGATCAAATGCTGTGTCCATTCCACTAGCATCATCCCATCTTGTTTCTATATTCCAGATTATTCCTCCTAGGAATGCACGACTAATGTTAGCACTACTGAGGTTGGCATCTCGGAGGTCAGCACCTCGGAGAATTGCACGACTAAGAGATCCATATTTCAGGTTAGCTCCCATTAGATCAGTACTAGGGAGTTCAGCACCACTTAGATTAGCACCACTTAGATTAGTATAACGGCAGGATGCATGATTTAGAAATGTCTGATTCAGTTGGGTACTACTGAAGTCAGCACGATCCAAATTAGCACCTCGTAGTTCAGCATTGCTGAGATTAGCTTCTCGGAAGTTAGATCCCGTCAAGTTAGCACGACTAAGATTAGCATGGCTGAGTTCGGCACTACTGAGATTAGCGCTGCGGAGATCAGTACCACTTAGATTAGTGTTACTGAGATTAGCGTTACTCAAGTTGACTCCCCGCAAGTCAGCATTACTTAGGTTAGCATTACTAAGATTAGCGCTACATAGATTAACCCCCTGAAGGTCAGCGCTATGTAAATCCACACCACTTAGTTCTGCATGGCTCAAAAATATTCCTACAGTCTGCACAAATGCATCAATTCCAATACAGTAGCTGTAGCCAATAATCCGCCGTAGTCGAGAGCTGTCAAAATCATCATGATCTGGCTGACCACAGGGATAAAAATAAACTGTTTTTTTCAGATTTTCTTTGTCTTGAGCAAGGCGATGTAAGTCTAAAAGTAAAATTAATATATTTAGACCTGTATAAATATCTACGGTGTGAATATCTGCCAATCGCTGTCCCACGAAAAATTTCGGATCTTGCCCTTGCTGCTTTTTGGTTAAAGGAAAGTTTTTCTCGATTGTATCAACATCAATAAAATCTCCATCACACCAACGAAAATAGAAATCCTCTAGGCGTTCAAATAGGATACCTGTATCGATTGTCTCACTGGTATTTAACCAAGCGCTCAGATATTCTACAATATCTGGCGTCAGCCCTCCATAACCCAGTAGGTCATAAATTTCCCAATTCATATCATCTCTCGATACTTCATACGAGGTTTGACGCTTGCCTCCTTTTATTGTCCATGCTTCTAAACTTTCTCGCAGCCGCTCAGCAAACAAAAAATCACTAAAGCTTTTGTGTACAAACTCAACTGAACCATCTCGTCCACTGGTCGGTTGTAAGTAAAAAGTGGCAAGAATATTTCTCAGAGGATTTTCCTTGTCTTGAGTCTGTGATCTTTCTAAAGCTTGAGTATACTCTTCACCTTGGCGACGTAACCGTTGTTCAATCATGGCGATTGATGCATATTCTCCACCAGACTGAACTACACATAGTCCAGCTTCAGCCAGAATTCTTCGCAAATTTTGTACATCTAATTCTGTTAGTGCGGTATTTAAATTGTACCCTTGGTCAGATCGTTGTTTAGTGAGAACCCAATTAAGAGACTGTTCATAAATCAAAATCTTGGTTTCAACACTACTACCTTGCTCAAACATTTCATTATTTAACTGATTATCCCGATGCATGGCTGCCAAGAGATATAGTAATAACGGCTCTCTAGCCAATTCTCGTACTCGGTCTGGCAAACGTTCATCTTGTAAAAACTGGCGAAATGCCGTCGTTTTTTCAGTTCCTACCTGAATTCGCCACTTATCAAGCCATTTTTTCTGGCTTTTGTCATCCATGGGTATGATTTTCACACGCTCCAGATTATTTGGAATCGACAGCTCAATGCTTGGACTCTGTAAGGACAAGGATCTACCGGTGATCAAAACTCTGTGTCCCTTTTCACTATTCTCTTGACAACGTTGTTGAAATTTTGCCACTTGGGTGATGAATTGTTTTAATCCTCTATCACTTCTCCCTTGCAATAGCAATTCATCGAAGCCATCCAGCAAAAACAAAAATCGAGTATTGCCATCTGTTAACCAACCACTATCACTCGTAGCAAAATCCCAGCCGATAGCTGTTTGTAGAGTCTTTTCTAAATCCTTGTCAAAAGTTGTGATATCGCGTAACCGGATTAAAATCGGTATCCAGATGGGATACAAGTGCTGTCTGACCCAATCGGCAAACATGCGACAAAATACACTCTTCCCCCGTCCAGGTCCACCTTCAATGAACATGACCTGATTTTGTTTACCAGAATCTTCAAGTATCTTCTGCGTCCATTTCTCTATATCAATTGGCTTTGACCTTTCATCTAGTTCACCACTTGGCTTTACAGGTTGCACTTTCAGCGATACATAGATATCTTGGAACGTAAATTCTTCATCAAATACTCGCTCAATTGGCTTCTGCTTGATTTGCCTATCTAGATAGTTGTCAATACTCTGATATTTTGCCAAGTCTCGCCGCCAGCCATCACGATACAAGTCGGCTAGGCGTTTGACTGAATCTCCTGCCTCAACTAAGGCTTGTATCATATATCGGTGAGTACCGTGAGCAACCCGCCTTGATAAAAGCTGGGCTTGAGTTTTATTTAGTCCTGCCTGACAGAACCGAGCGGTTAACACCTTGTTGAAATCGTGCGCTAACTTGGATTCATGAAAGCACAAAAGTGCTTTTTTTGCTTCTGACTCATCCAACTCAAGCTTCTGACCTAAACGTCTAATCTGCTTGACGATTTCTGCTGAAGTTCGAGTTTTCCCAATTCGGTTTAACTCTGACAAAGTGTGTTCAGGTAAAAACTCATAAGTTTTCTGTAAACTTTCTAAATATGCCGCTTGGCTCACAAATGCCACACACTCTTCTAGAGAGAGTTCTCGCTTAGTTTGTTTCAGGTAAAATGCTAGTAGTCCTGTCGCCAATGGGATGAACGGTAAGCTTGCCCCCAGAATTTGAGCTGGAGGTGAGTTTAGTACCTCTAATAGTGAGGAAATTTTCCCCATCCATGGGTCTAATTGCTGGACGTTGCTCCCTTCTTCTTTGAGTGTCTTCGCCAAATCCAAAACGGCTTTTGCCGCCTCGGTTCCACTCTTTAGTGTTTCTGAACCACTCGTTACTTGATCGACTGAAAACAACTGATCAACGTCAGTATTCAAAACCTTCCAGACGTTTTTCCAAAGCTTGCTTGCCATGGCTACTTATACTATTGATGACCCATTCTCATAGGGTAGCTACTTTTTCTCTTGGTTGTCACCCTCCACAAACTTTGACAACTAAGAGGAGTCAAAACAAAAAATGTATCATATAATACAAAAATCGGTCGTTCTGCCTTGTCCTCCTGATCCTCCGCTCCCCTAACGTCTTAACCAAACACTCCTCAATCTCCTGAGCTTCAGCAAAATTTTCACCTTGCTGTCTCCAGAAGGATAAGCTATAGTAAAGAGAAAATCTGTGAGTCACAACCTCCATTTGGTATTACACTAGTTGTATTACACAGTTGCCGACTTTTGAAACGACTATATATCATATCCGTTTTTTTTAATGCGTACAATTGCAATCCATACGTCAAAGGGAGGCGTTGGCAAAACGACTTTAGTGGTTAACCTTGCTTATGAGATAGCCAAACTTAACTATAGGGTTTTAGTGGTTGACTTGGATGATCAAGCTAATGCTAGTCTTTCTTTAGGGGTTAACAAAGCTGATCAATTAGATCAAGCTTCTAGTTTTGAAGAATTTAAAATAATTTTAGAGACTTTCAAGGAAAGAAAAGAACTCATAGATTTTTTATGTGACTACGAGTTACCCAGGTTTGATTACCAAGAATATATAAGACCATCTGCTCTAAATGCAGATCTAGAAAATATATCTACCTGTAGTGGTCTAATCGACGTATTACCGGGTAGTTATCAAACTACCGATCAGGCAATTAGTAAATTTATAACGCCGCAAACACGACTGAATACAGCACTTCAGACACCAGGCATCGCTAATAATTATGATTATGTAATCATTGATACACCTCCCAGTTCAACGGATATTGCGAAGGGGGGCTTAATTGCAGCTCAGTACCTACTTATTCCAACTCAGCTAGAATATCTATCAGTATATGGGATCAATACACCACTAGATTTCCTGCGCCAGGTTCGACAACAATTTGCGAATAGAGGTATGGTTCTGGGAATAGTTCCCATGATGACGCAAAAAAGATCACGACTTAATAGTATGGTTAGACAGTTACTGAAAAAACGACTTGAGACGGAGGATAGCATACCCATATTGCCAGAAATCCATCGCTCTGACTATATTAGCCAAGCGTCGAGGGCACGTAAGCCGATTTCTTTATTCGCTCAACAGCAATCGAAAGCTGAAAATATCGCCAAAGAATTTATCGACTTGACTCAAAAAATTTTAGAAAGAATAGAGGTTATTGAAAAGGACAATAAAAATGATTGAAGATTTAAAAAAAATTGAAACGAAACCCTATTTAGTTGCCGTGAACCAATTAGAGGTTCCTCCGGGTAAACCGGAAGTTTCAAAAGCAGAACTTGAAAATATTTCACAAGCATTAAAAACATGGAGCACTAATTTTTCTCTTCCGATTGCTTGCTTAACGGATCAGGACAATAGCTATCGTCTCTTGACGGGTTTACCTATCTATCAAGCGGCTGTAAATGCAGGAATGCAGCGAATTTGGGTATTTTTGATTTCGGCAGATCAGAGGGACACTGAAAAAGCCATTGAACAAGCTCTGTTACAGTCAAAACTCAATCAAATTATTCTTGATTCTCAAGATATGACTAACTTTATAAATTTCCTGAATGATCATAAATCTGATCTTACTCAAATTTATGGTATTGGGGATAATTATGCCAAGCAAATTATTAGTAAACGCCCTTATAAGGATCTAAAGGATTTGCAAAAAAAACATGGTAATAAGCGACCCTTGAATTGGGCAAAAGGCTACAAAAAGATGAAAACTGAAATTTAGATTAACTTCATAGAGATACTGGCTTTAAGCAAAATCATCATCTGTTATAACGCCTCATATAAATCAAGTTCTGTTGCTTCAGTTTTTGCGAGTGTTACTTCTGTTCTTTTTTTGTCTGTGAGGTACACCCAAATGTAGGGGCGACTGTAGGGGCGCAAGGCTTGCGCCCTTATCCCTGTACCTCCTCCATAGTCTCATCTAACTTATGCCGCAATTGCATCTAAAATATCTTGCAGTCGTTCAGCCTCTCGCCTCATAGCATCACAGCTTCATGCAAAATGCGATCGCGACTGCGTTCTTTCAACATATCCACCGTAGCAATATCAACCTTGCGATTGAGTAGCTGTTCTAAATCAATTAATAGTCCTCCGGGAAACCAGGGGGTGATTTTTGCTAAGTCATAGTCAACCAAAAAATCAATATCACTGTCTTCCGTTGCTTCTCCCCGCGCCACCGAACCAAACACCCGCACGTTGTAGGCTCCATGCTTTTGGGCAATAGCCAGAATTTGCAAACGCTGATTGTGTAACAAATCTTTAATGCCTAACCCTGTTTTGCTAGTCATGCTGCTACTCTTGGTCAACTAATTCATCCTCCTCTGACTCATCCAGATACAACCTAATGAACTCCTCGGCTGCCGCTGAATTAATTTTATTCAGTCCTTTTCTAATTTGGAGGATAGCATCACCGGATGGATCTCGATTTTCATTAACCCAACGGTTGATACTGGAACGTCCAATACCCATCGCCACCGCCAACTTATTTTGGCTAATGCGATAGGTATCTAACACCTGCTTTAACACTGTGCCTGCTTTTCCCATGCCTGAGATTGTGTCAAAGGCTGACAACCGGGTAAATGGTTGACAAAGCCCGTTCCCTACAACGATTCCTCACCCTCATCTAACTCATCCAGATACAACCGAATAAACTCCTCGGCTGCCGCCGGATTAAGCTTATTCAGCCCTTTCCTAATTTCGAGAATGGCATCACCTCCTGGATCTCGACTCTCATTGACCCAGTGGTGAATTGTTGATCGCCCAATACCCATTGCCACCGCCAACTTATTTTGGCTAATGCCGTAGGCTTCCAACACCTGTCTTAGCGCTTTTCCTGCCTTTCGCATGGTTTCTATAGTGCCAGAGGCAAATGACTCATCCAAATACAAGCCAATAAACTCCTCGGCTGCTGCCGGATTAATCGTATTCAGTCCCTTCCTGATTTCTAGGATGGCATCGCCGACGGGATCGGCAACCTCATAAACCCAGCGGTGAACATTAGAACGTCCCACTTGCATTACCACGGCTAACCGATTTTGGGTAATGCCATAACGTTCCAAGACTTGTTTGAGTGCTTTGCCTGCTTTTCCCATGCCTCAGATTGTGTCAGAGGCTCATAACTGAGTAAATGTTCCATATATGGAAAACTAAGGTATGATGAAGATGTTCCTTATATGGAACAAAACACAAAAAGCAGTTAAACCCTTATGACACAAGAGTTTCTTCCCAACCCAACCCCCAATCCGCAAACCCCTCTCCCTGCCAATCCACCATCAGAACCCAATCGAGTCCCCCTAAAAGTCTTAGTCATCAGCACTCCCCAAGGTGTCAGTCGCACCATTCACACCTTTTACCGCCTTGGCTACGCCCAAGTCAGTGAATGGAGCAAACCTCAGCCGACTCAAAATCCTGGTGAGGTTATGAGTATCCTGATCCGCCGTATTCAGGTTGACTAATTGGCAGCAAAAATAACCTAACCCCCTTCTGTCGCTAAGAAGGGGGAACCAGACACTCATCTCTAATCACGAATCGTTATGCAACCGCTACGCCACCGCATCAACCCCCAAACCTTTGTCATCACTCTCCGACAAATCGCCAAATACCTGAACATTAACCCAAAGCGCATCCTCAACTGGGAAAAGTGGTATTGTGAAGTTTCAATAAGAATATAGTCATGTTGGGTAATATATAGAAATTATAACTCTCAGACTATGCCAAAAAAGCAGGAATCAGTTATCGAACTGCCTGGAGGTGGTGGAAACAAGGAAATTTGATCGGTCATCAATTTCTGTCTGGTATGATTATCATAACTGTAGAGACTTTGCCTGCAACGTCTCTACATCGGAGGACAACTTGAAACCTGACTTGATAGCTTGTATTTATGTAAGAGTTTCCAGGTGAAAAGCTCACGGAAAATAATGCTACTAGCCCAAAGACATATAATCAAAAAAGGGCATCGTTTTTGGAGGGAGATAGATCGATTATCTTGGCAGTCTAAAAATCTTTACAACTCAGCCAATTATCTCATCCGCCAAAACTGGATTTATGGTCATGGGTATTTGACTTATAATCAGATGGCTTCCTTGATGAAAAATACAGAACAATATAAAGCCTTATCCGCGAAAGTATCGCAGCAAGTTTTAAGAGGATTAGATCGGAACTGGAAATCCTTTTTCGCCGCGAACTCTGAATTTAAAAAGCATCCAGATAAATTTATAGTTAGACCGAAAATCCCCGGCTATAAAGATACCAAAAAAGGACGAAATATTCTAATTTATACGATTCAAGCGATAAGTCAAGTAGCCAGAAGAAAAGGATTGGTCAAGCTATCAGGAACTAACATTGAGTTGACCAGCCAAGTGACTAACCGTATAGTAGAAGTGAGAATTGTCCCCAAGTGCGATTGTTATGTAATCGAGGTAATTTATGAAGAAAAAGAACAGTTATTAACCCCAAATGAAAAGATAGCAGCGGTAGATTTAGGCATAGATAACTTGATGGCTGTAACTTCAAATCAACCGGAGTTTACTCCTTTGTTGATTAATGGCAGACCGTTAAAAAGCCTAAATCAATTTTATAACCAACGTCGAGCGAAGTTACAATCTCTGTTAAAAGGCAATCAGCAAAGTTCTCAGAGAATTCGCCGTTTAACTCGTTGCCGTAATCAGAAGATAGATAATTATCTTCATCGAGCTAGTCGTTATTTAGTCAATCTCTTAGTTGACCAAGATATCACCACTTTAGTGATTGGAAAAAATGACGGCTGGAAACAAGAAGTGAACTTAGGAAAAGTCAACAATCAGAAATTTGTGACCGTTCCTCATGCTCGATTAATTGACAGGATTACTTACAAATGTCAATTAGCCGGAATATCGGTGATTCTTCAAGAAGAATCCTATACCTCAGTTTCTAATTTTTTGAATTTAGATCCTCTCCCCGTTTATGGACAGATGACTGAAAAACCCGTTTTTTCAGGAAAAAGAATTAAACGAGGTTTATATCGTACAAATCAGGGGGTTCTTGTTCAATCTGATGTCATAGGTTCCTACAATATTTTACGAAAAGCATTCCCAAATGCGTTTAACCGCTATGGGATAGAGAGGTGCGTAGTTCACCCAAGGAGAATTAATCTCTCAAAGTAAAAGCGAAGGGAATTTCTGCAATGAAATTCAGTCTGTTTATATTTGACTATACTTTTACCAACTATCTCTATGCCAGAATCAAACGCGCCACCCTCACTGAAACGAGAATTGGATCTCCGGGGTGCTATCCTAGTCGGACTGGGTTCGATGGTGGGAACCGGGGTATTTGTCAGTATTGGTATCGCCGCTGGAGTAGCGGGAACATCGGTAATTTTAGCTGTTGCGATCGCAGCCTTACTCGCCGCCTGTAATGGGTTAAGTAGCGCCCAACTTGCGGCGAATCATTCCGTTAGTGGGGGAACTTATGAATATGGGTATCGCTATCTTACCCCTTGGCTGGGCTTTACGGCGGGTTGGATGTTCCTCTTGGCGAAAACAGCATCAGCGGCGACGGCGGCTTTGGGGTTTGCGGGTTATTTGTTAAATGCGTTGCGTCTGGATGCGAATCAATGGTTAGTTCCCATGGCGCTGGTTACAGTAGTTATCTTGACGCTAATTGTCTTAGGGGGAATTCGTCGTTCTAACCTAACTAACCTAATTATCGTTTCCGTTACCCTACTCTCGCTGATGATCTTTATCATCACGGGTTTACCTCACGTCACCCCTGAGAATTTTACCCCCTTTTTCCCCACCGACACCTCAGATAAAAGTGCGATCGCGTCTTTACTTCATGGCAGTGCTTTAATGTTTGTGGCATATACTGGCTATGGTCGAATTGCCACATTGGGAGAAGAGGTGCATCACCCGCGACGCACTATCCCGATCGCGATTATCTTGACGATGATTGTCACTATGATCCTGTATATGGCAATCGCCGCTGTGGGTGTGGGTTCTGTGGGTGTGGATATCCTTAGCGCCGCCACCCAATCAAACGCCGCCCCTCTGGAAGTCGCTTCTCGCCAATTTGGGATTCCCCTTGTTCCCCCATTCCTCGCCCTGGGTGCAATGACGGCGATGGTAGGCGTATTGCTAAACCTGATATTGGGATTATCTCGCGTACTATTGGCTATGGGGCGTCGTCGGGATATGCCCAGAATTGTAGCGCGTCTGAATGCTGCGGGAACCACACCCTATATATCAGTGATTTGTATTGGAGTTGCGATCGCGGCGTTGGTTCTGATTGGTAATGTCAAAACAACTTGGTCATTTAGCGCGTTTACCGTTTTGGTTTATTATGCCCTTACCAACCTGTCTGCCCTACGGCTATCTACCCAAGAACGACTGTATCCCAAATGGATCGCTGGGGTAGGATTAGCCGGGTGTCTCGTCTTAGCCTTTTGGGTGGAACCACAAATTTGGTTGATTGGTCTGGGATTAATTGTAGCCGGATTAGTCTGGAAAACGATAGTATTGCCATTGGCTTTAGGTTCACGAAATCACTAATTCAGTGCAGCGATGATCGGCGATAAGGTGTCAGTAGGTGAAAAGGGGAAACGATTGTCCGGAGTCACAAAGAGACGCCGCAGACGAATCCGGAAAAAATCATCAGCCAATGGCTGTTTGGTTGCATTAGGTACGATCGCCGCATTAATCGCCACAGGTGCGATCGTTACTGGGGGGATATGGCTAGGGATTCGCCTGATAATAGATCCCAATGCGGCGATCTGGCTGAATCGCATTTTACCCGGATGGACACGTATTCCTATCGCTGATGCTTCACCGCCGCAAACCCTGGCAATGATACGCGACGAATTGCGCCAAAATGAGTTAATCGCGGGAGAACTTGTATCCCTCAATACAGGACAACCCTATCGAGAAACCCCTATTCTATTACCCATCTTAAAATCTAAGCCGAACTGTCAAACCAATTGCCAAAAAATTGTTGAACTGAGACTCTATCAACCCATCGAATTTCAGCAAGCCGAACTTGCTTACCAATTGGTCACTCAGCTTGCGATCAAGGAACCGGAAGAATATTTTGTCCTCTCCTCCACCGACGCGATTACTGGGAGTGCATCTCGTTCCTTAGCCTTTACTCGATTTAACCGTTTAGAAAATCAGGCACCCGCCACAGGATTTTGGTTTAACCTCTGGGGAGTTCGTCTCACCGATGAATCCCCGAAAACTTATGGACAAATCCTCCATTACAACCCCGAACAAATGCACCTGAGTGTTATGCTGGACTGGCAAAGTCCCACCGATAAACCCCCCTATTGGCAACAAGTCACCGGGGAATCCACCCCAGAATTAGTGCTTGATCAAACGGTGGGATTAGAACCGAAATTCCAGGTATACCAGGTTCAACCCCGCCAGTTTCTCCTCAATCCAATTCAACTAACCGAAATTTCACTAAATACCCGGGCTGATGATAGTCCCACCTATCGTAATTCCTTAATGTTAGCCCGGAATGGGTTATGGTCTTGGGCATATCGACGATTGCAACAAGAACAGAAAAACACGGAGTCGGCGACAGTTCAAGCGCAACTAGACGTGATTCGACTTCATGCCCAATTTACTGAAGCCCAAGCCAACCAAACTTGGGCAAGTCAAGGACAACAAGTTCTCGCCTATCTGATTGATGGACGCTGGACAGATGGCTTACAGGTATTTCAAACCGCCGCCGTTAATGGTTCCGCCCAAGATATTGCTAATTTACTCAAAACGGATACCGAGAGATTATGGCGACGGGTAGAAGCTGCCCTCAATATTAGTCCCAATGATCGCACCGTAAAAACTTGGGGGGCTTTAATTCTCGCCGCCCAAGAAGGGCGGGCGGAAGCTGTCTCTTGGTTGCAGCAACTTCCACCCTCTGAATCAGAATCCGATCAGCCTCAACCTAACAATAATGCCCAAATTTATGCCTACCTGGATTATCTGGATACTGCATTAGCAGAGGTTCCAGCCATCATCCCTCATTTAAGTCAAATTGTCGGCACAGCACAATCAGTGGAAACTGTCAAGCCTGAAGAATGGCGACAACCGGAAGTGGGAAATAGTACAGCAACATTTCCCGTCACTTTAACCGCCCCAGCTTCAGGATTCCAAAAAGCCCCCCAAGAGGTTTGGTATCAGGTAGAAGTCGCGGCGTTTAATGATGGTCAACGCTGGCGTCAAACACCATTTACCGATTTACAATTGTCCACAGTTGGTGCAACTCAGCGTCTTTGGCAATATCTGGGTTTAGACACTGATCCATACCTGCAAATTGCCGTCTGGTCAGCGGAGGGACGCCAGGAGACGATCGTGGCGACGGTTCAAGGGGTGTCCTATCAAGACGGAGTGATTCAGCTTTTAGCCACAGGACAAGCCTTACCCAATAGAGAAAATAGTCGTCCTATGGCATATTCTCAAACCGCGCTGCGTTGGCTAGAACCGGGTTCAATTAGCTTATCCGATTTAAACCAACTGCAACCGCAATGGGTAGCGGCGATTTTACCAACACTGTGGCAGGAATTAGTTAAAAGTGGCAAGCGATCGCCCGAAGTCGAACCCACGATTCCGATGATGCTGCAAGAGATTGGACATTGGTTAGTACAGCCTCTGGATTTGACTGGGAATGATGAACCGGAAGCCGTTTTAACCCTGTATGAGGATCTATCGAGTACCAATCAAACCCTAAATATCAAACGCCCAGACACAAACACGCAGGAGTATAAACCCCGGACATTAATATTTTCGGAGAAGGGGGCGTTACTCTACAGTGAATTTTCCACCCATGGGAATACATCACTAACTGCGATCGCGGATTTGGGGGATGGCGGAACGGCGGCGTTAGTTTTGGCGGGTGAGAATAAGTATAGGCTTAAGCGTTGGTCAGATCAGCGTAAACGTTTTGAGTAAGTAGTCGGACTGGCATAAAACGGTACTGTATTAAGTTTTGTAAATTAACCTCAAACCTTTACTGTTCCCTGTTCCCCGTTCCCTGTTCCCTAATCTCAACCGTTAACTTTAAAAATGATCGAACAATATCGTACCTACATCCAACAGTTATTAAGTGACTATGCGAAAGGAAGTCCATCGGATGACGAAGTGCAAACCGAACTAATTTTTGACAAAGAACGGGATCATTATCAGGTTGTTTATACGGGTTGGAAAAATCGCCAACCGATGTATGGGTGCGTATTGCATCTGAATATTAAAAATGGGAAAATTTGGATACAGTATGATGGAACGGAAATTGGTATAGCCAATGAATTGGTCAACTTAGGTGTCCCCAAAGAGGATATTGTTTTGGCATTTCATGAACCTTTTGTGAGGCAATATACAGGGTTTGCTGTGGGTTAATTCAACCTGTAGAGGTGACCTGCTTGCACGAATTAACAACCAGCGATAATAGAAACTTGGCACAATAAAACATAACTAAGATTATTAACCCTCTATGACGACCACCGTACAAACCGCCAATCATCAAGAGTTAGTCGGCTTGATCTGGAGTATCGCCGATAAGCTGCGAGGTCCCTACCGCCCCCCTCAGTATCGTCAGGTGATGTTACCGATGATTGTGCTGCGTCGTCTTGATTCTGTCCTAGAACCCACTAAGGAAGCCGTTCTAGCAGCCAAGACTAAGTATGAGAAAGTCTTGACGGGGGAGGCGTTTGAGAAGGCGATCGCGAAAGTTGCGATCGGGGAGAATCGCAAACAGCCTTTATATAACCTCAGCGAGTTTACCTTTAAGAAGCTTTTGGGGGACTCGGAAGGATTAGCGGATAACCTCCGCGCCTATATTAATGGCTTTTCTCCCTTGGCGCGGGACATCTTCGATAAGTTTGACTTTGACAAGCAGATTCAGAAACTCGATGAAGCCAATCGCCTCTATGAAGTGATGCAGGCGATCGCGAGTCCGGATGTGGATTTGTCTCCGGCGCACCTCTCTAACCTACAAATGGGGTATTTGTTCGAGGAGTTGGTGAGGAAGTTTAACGAACAAGCTAACGAAGAAGCCGGAGACCATTTTACCCCCCGTGAAGTGATTCGCCTGATGGTAAATTTGGTTTTCTGTGAGGAAGAGGTTGTCTTTAAAAAAGGGATTTACCGTACCGTGTACGATCCCACGGCGGAAGGGGAATGCTATCTGTAGCCGAGGAACATATTAAACGGCAAAACCCAGAGGCAAATTTGGCATTATTTGGGCAAGAATATAACCCCGAATCCTACGCCATTTGCTGTTCTGACCTGCTGATTAAAGATGAACCGATTAACAATCTTGTTTATGGGGACACATTAGGACTCAAAGACGCCAAGCAAAAGAGTAATAACTTTGTCCCCCACGATGGTCATAGCGATAAACAGTTTCACTATATGTTTGCTAATCCTCCCTTTGGGGTGGAGTGGAAACCAGAGAAAGATTTCATCGAGTCTGAATATCAAACCCTGGGGTTTAAGGGTCGCTTTGGCGCAGGTTTACCCCGGATTAATGATGGGTCGCTGTTGTTTCTCCAGCACATGATTTCTAAGATGTACCCTGCACCGGAGGCGGAGGGAGATGGGTCACGCATTGCTATTGTGTTTAATGGTTCACCTTTATTTACTGGGGATGCGGGGAGTGGGGAGAGTAATATTCGCCGTTGGATTATCGAAAATGATTGGCTGGATGCGGTGGTGGCGTTACCGGATCAGATGTTTTATAACACGGGAATTTTTACTTATATTTGGTTGGTGACGAATAAGAAAGCATCCCACCGGAAAGGGAAGGTACAGTTAATTGATGGGACGCACCATTACCAGAAAATGAAAAAGAGTCTGGGGGATAAGCGAAATGAGTTATCCCCTGACCATATCGCGGAACTGGTGCGACTTTATGGGGATTATCAGCATAATGGGATAAGTAAGGTGCAGGTTGATGGGGAAAGCCAAGAACGGGTTTGTTCTAAGATTTTTGATAATCGGGAGTTTGGTTTTCTTAAGATTACGGTAGAACGTCCCTTACGGCTGAATTTCCAAGTCAGTGAGGAACGCTTGGCGCGATTGTGGGAACAAACAGCATTTCAGAATTTGGCAACCAGTAAGAAGCGCAAAGACGAGAAGGCGAAGCAGCTTGAAATTGAGATGGGGCAAGATTTACAAAAGGAGATTATTGCTGCACTGTATTGCATGGAGGTGAATAAACTTTATTTGTCCCGTGAGGTGTTTGTTAAGGACATGGAGAAGGTCTTAAAACAAGCCGGATTAAAGCTGAAAAGTCCAGTAAAAAAGGCGATTTTAGCAGCATTGGGGGAAACTGACCCAGAAGCGGAAATCTGTCGGGATAGCAAGGGAAACGTTGAACCGGATACCAGTTTACGGGATACGGAGATTGTGCCTTTACCGAGGGATATCCCTTTACCTTTACCGTTGGAGTATGACGGTAAAACGGGATTGGATGGGTTAAATAAATTAGTTAAAGCCCATTGTCTGGCGTATCTGGAGGCGGAGGTATTACCCCATGTCACTGATGCTTGGATTGATTTTGATAAAACGAAGGTGGGGTATGAGATTCCCTTGAATCGGCATTTCTATGTGTATCAGCCTCCTCGCCCCTTGGCGGCGATTGAGGAGGATATTAAGTCTTTAGAAGCGGATATTATGGCGATGTTGGGGGAGGTTGTGTAACATTGGTGGTGATTTACGCTGAAAAGTTCGACAAGGGCAGCTTTTCACCCTCATCCCCTAACCCCTTCTCCCACCCCCCTCGTTCCCCCCTGCGAGGAGGGATGACAAAGGATGCTTCGCTTTTGTTTCATGGGAGAAGGGGAAACATCATATAAAGACGCTTCTGTCATCACATCTGGAATACCGCTTCCCTCTTGCTCCCCTCTCCCAAGCTTGGGAGAGGGGCTGGGGGTGAGGGCTGGCTTGGGAGAGGGGTTGAGCTTAAGTTGACACGGATGGTTGTGTAATGAATCAGCTAAAAGAATCAAAGGGAGACTAACATTATGCAGGTAACGATTAATTTACCGGATAAGTTAACGGCAAAGGTACAAAATAAATGGGGGGATTTACCGCAAGAAATTCTCCGTCAATTGGTGTTGAAAGCGTTTAAGGAAGGGCTAATTGATTTTGAGGAGTTTCAGGAGTTGGGAACCTTTGCATCTAAAGGGGATTTAAATGAGTTTTTAAAGCAAAATAATATGCTTCATAGTTCGGGGTTACTTAATTTATATGGTTGCTGTGCGGAGGATGATTTCGATGTTGATGATTTAGGGGTAGATAATAGCCTAGATGATGATTTAGAAGGGGTTTTTGATGAGTCGTGACCTTGTTTATTTGTTAGATACTAATGTTTGTATTGTGTATCTTAAAGGAAAGTCCTTACAGGTAAACAGCCGTTTTGACAAGGTTAGTCCCAACAAGATTGCGGTGTGTTCTGTGGTTAAGGCTGAGTTATTCTATGGTTCAATGAAGAGTAATAATCCTCAGAAGTCTCTGAATTTACAACGGTCTTTTTTGAATCAGTTTAGCTCTCTGCCTTTTGATGATAACTGTGCGGAGGTTTACGGAAGGATTAGGGCGGAGTTGGCAAAAGCGGGGACTCCGATTGGTTTTAATGATTTACAAATTGCTTCTATTGCGTTAGCAAATGGCTTAATTTTAGTAACACATAATGTTAGAGAATTTGAACGGATTAAGGGTTTAAAGATTGAGGATTGGGAGGAAAATTAATGGATTTAATTATTTCAGATGAACAGTTGGAAACTATAGAACTTCCGGCTGAGGTGCAGCAAAAAGCCTTACAAAAAGCCAAGGAAGGCTATGTAATGATTTTACTAGAAGCAGGAGAGATTACCAGTAGTCGGGCAGGAAAAATTCTAGGATTTTCTCGTTTAGACGTTATTGAAAGGATGAAACGATGGGGTATTTACCTTGTTGATGATTCTCAAGATTTGGAAGAATTAGCCCAGGAAGTTGAACAGGCAGAATTAATGTTACAGCAACAGAAATCTTGAATGATTATCGTTTCTGCTACAACCCCGATTGGTAGGGGCTTGGTTACCAAGCCCGTTGGTTAAGCTGTCATGCATTTAAATTGGGTATTAGTAGCGAGCAAGATG
Organism: Coleofasciculus sp. E1-EBD-02; assembly: GCF_040218245.1. Lineage (NCBI taxonomy): Bacteria > Bacillati > Cyanobacteriota > Cyanophyceae > Coleofasciculales > Coleofasciculaceae > Coleofasciculus > Coleofasciculus sp. E1-EBD-02. The sequence continues at coordinate 72,379 of NZ_JAVJQN010000093.1, forward strand.
CAAAGCCTGCGGCATGGCTTCGCTTACAGCGCTTTGCGCTGTAATAAAGTACAGTAAATAAAAGTCCCCCTTTTTAAGGGGGATTTAGGGGGATCGACAATGTACCGCATAGCAGAGCAAACTGCTGTAACGCACTACAATGCTTTCGCCATTATTGACATTAAGGTTTAAATGCCGAACAGCTTACCAAGCCCGTTGGTTACCAAACCCGTACATTGTAGGGGTAGATGATAGCCTTGATGATGAGTTATAAAAGAGTTTGAACGAATTAAAGGGTTAAACATTGAAGATTGGGAGGAAGGTTAATGGGTTTAATCATTTCAGATATATCAATATGATGTAGATGATTTTGAGGTTGATTTACAAAATTTGCAGGAGTTAGGGCGTTTGTGATTATTAGTGATACTTCTGTAATTACTAATCTGATTAGTATTGACCCTATTGAGGATTCTACTTTCGGGATTTCTCCACCTTTGTATAACAAGATTTTGGAATTAGCAGGAGAAAAAAAGGACGAATAATGGGAAAGTATCAGGGGTATGATATCATGTCCGGTCAAACACCCCGAATAAAAACGCCTGAAACCCGTGTTATTACGGCATTGCAATTATGGGCAATCGTCAGGACATGATATGAAAAATATAAGGATTCTGGTGTTGAGTGGTTGGGGGAGATTCCTCAATCTTGGAACATTATCCCTTTTAAGTTTTTGATTGAGACTAGAAAGGGTGTCGCTTTCAAATCATCTGATTTTACAGATATAGGATGTCGGGTTGTCAAGGCTAGTGATATCAAAAACTATTCGATATTAGAAAGCGATACTTACTTAGATAGCTCTTTTAAGAAAGAGTATCCTAAAGCGGTTTTGAGAGAAGGGGAAATAGTTTTAAGGTTATAATTCAGTCCGCGTCGGCGGACTTTGTTTGTGTAGCCGCGATTTTAATCGCCATGGCTGAGAATAAATACTTGAGAACTCTGGAAAAGATTTTTGGATTTTCTTGTAATAAAAATTTGTGAAAGCGACTCCTAAGCAGTTATTCAGAAAGAGATTTGAGACGATAACCTAAACCATGTACCGTTTCAATTAAATCTTCCGGAGCGCCTACGGCTCGAAGTTTGGAGCGCAGGCTTTTGACATGAACCTTAATCGTATCTTCTTTCGGAGGATTATCGATAGACCAAACATGCTCAATAATGGCACTCCGACTCATGATTTGCCGCCCATTACAAATGAGCAATTCTAAAAGACCATATTCTTTGGGAGTCAAGCGTAAAGTTTGATCGCCGTAGCAGACTTCATAAGTCCCTGGATCTAAACGCAATTGTCCCCACTCTAAAATAGGGGGGGAAACCGTTTGCCCTCGTCGCAGTAGCGCTCGAATTCTCGCCAGTAACTCTGGAATATCCAGAGGCTTAACCATATAGTCATCAGCGCCTGCGTCCAAACCGATGACTTTATCCGTACTGGTATCCCGAGCCGTAATCATCAAAACTGGCATCTGATAACCATTGGAACGCAAGCGTTTGCACAAATGAATCCCATCCAATTTCGGCAACATCATATCGAGCAAAATTAGGTCGTAATCGAGGGTATTCACTTGCACCCAAGCCGCCTCTCCATCGGAAACCATATCAACGGCATACCGTTGTATCGCCAGGGCTTCAGCCAAAGCTTCAGCCAAATAAATATCATCTTCGACTAGAAGAATTCTCACTTAAAACATACTATTCCCTTATATGAATTTATCACGAGGTCGCCTCAAAATAAACTTGCTCAAGAGAACAGAGAGCGAATGACCTAGACATCAATTGGCTTAACCGAGTTAAGAATTGTAAAAAATATCAAGCGTTTGCCCCTATTCTATGTAAATAATTCCCTGTTCCCTGGAAGGATTTTAGGTATCCTAATCTAAATGGGGAAACCGCTTAGTTGAAGCCGCGATGCACTAGCTGCTGTTATTTCGGAGGAGAACTCAAATGCCAAAATCTATCGGTATCAAAGTTATTATCGGTGGTTATTGTCTGGCATTATTTATCTTTATAGGGGCTAGTGTCACGTCCTATAGCCACCTAACTCAACTGATGGAAGCTTCCCGATGGATGGACTATAGTGACAAGTTACAGGATTCTCTGCAAGATTTATTGTCTCAGCTCAACAGCGCCTCTGCGATCGCTCAACACCAGCCATGGCTTTTGAAGCAGATCCCAGCGCAAGCACAACTGTTGTTACAAGAACAGTTAGGGGCTGTAGTCACTCAGATCCAGAGAACCCAGTTGAGTCTAATTCTGGGGGATAGTCTCAGCATCGCCATACTTATTGTGCTGGGCGGGTTGCTCCTGAAGCAGCATTCTAGATTCAAAGCCGAGTTAGAGTTAAGTCGCGATCGCCCTCTGTCTGAAACAACTCTAGAACAAATGGCGCAACGAGAGCAACTCATCCTCAGTAGCGCTCAACGCATCCGCCAAACCCTGGATCTGGACACCATTCTCGAAACCACAGTCACCGAAGTCCGAGAATTTCTTGGCGTTGATCGAGTCTTAGTCTATCGGATTTGGTCTGACGGTACAGGAAGTACCGTAGCCGAATCTGTCACTCCGGATACCGCACCCATTCTGGGACAAACGTTTCCGGCTGAAGTATTTCCCGAACAGATGCATCAATTGTACTGTCAAGGACGGATTCGCACCATAGTCAATCCAGAAACCGATGGAGTAACGCCCTGCTTAGTGGAATTCCTCCAGCAGTTAGGTGTCAAATCTAAACTCGTCGTACCCATTCTGCAACAAGAAAAGCTTTGGGGACTGCTGATTGCTCATCACTGTTCTCAACCCAGACAATGGCACTCCTTAGAAATTGACTTACTGTATCAATTAGCCATCCAAGTTACCATCGCCATTCACCAAGCCCAACTCTATCAACAGCTTCAGACGGAATTAATTGAACGTCAATCCATTGAAGCCCAACTGCGTCAAGCCCGTGATCAACTAGAAATCAGAGTTCAAGAACGGACGGCGGAACTGATGCAGACGAACGCTGATCTCCAGACTCAAATCCATGAACGCCGGGAAGCAGAAGCCGCATTAAGAATTAGTGAAGAACGCTTTCGGGTTGCGCTGCATAACTCACCTATCACCGTATTTAATCAAGACACAAACTTGCGTTACACCTGGGTCTATAATCCGGCGAGTCGGATTAATACCGATGCACTAATTGGGAAATCAGAATTAGAAATGTTTGCACCGGAAAATGCCCAAAAGCTAATGCCGATTAAACATCGTGTCTTGACCACAGGAGTCGGTGAGCGCCAAGAGATATCGATTATCGTAGACGGCAAAGTCCGGTACTACGATTTAACCGTAGAACCCTTACAAAACCATACCGAAGAAGTGGTTGGCATTACCTGTGCCGCCACCAACATTACCGAAATTAGGATTCGGGAACAAGCACTGCGAGAAAGTGAACGGTTTATTCAACGCATTGCTCACGCGATGCCAACCGCTTTGTATCTTTATGATTTAATCGAAAAGCGAAATATTTACAGCAATCAACAAATTACTCAAATTATCGGCTACTCCCCGGAAGAAATTCAAGACATGGCACCGACATTTCCGCAAAATCTGATTCACCCCGATGATCAATCTAAATGTACCACTGCCATTAAACGATTTGCTACCGCTAAAGAGGGAGAAATTATTGAGACAGAGTATCGCATCCAACATAAATCCGGGGGATGGCGTTGGTTGTATAGTCGCGAGATGGTGTTCACTCGCACGGCTGATGGTTTACCCCAGCAAATTCTCGGGACTGCTCAAGATATTACAGAACACAAGCAGGCAGAATCAATGCGTCTGGCACTGGCACAAGAGCAGGAACTAAGACAACTCCAGCTTAATTTCTTTGCTATGGCATCTCATGAATTTCGCACACCATTGAGTACTATTTTAGCCAGTGTTCAATTATTGAAATATTACTATCCAGAAGGCTCAGATAATAAAATTTGTCGTAATATTGACCGCATTGAGACAACAGCTAAAACCATGACTCAGCTTTTGGGCGATATCTTAACAATCAGCCGAGCGGAAACTGGAAAACTAGAGTTTACCCCTCACCCACTTGACTTAGAAAAATTTTGTTGGAATTTAGTGGAAGAGATGCAGGTGAATGCGGGAGCAAATTATTCAATTAATTTTGTTAAGCACCATCAACCTTCTATTGTTTGCTTAGATGAAAAGTTATTGCGTTCTATTTTAATCAACTTACTGTCTAATGCAATTAAATATTCCCAGAAAGGTAGTCGAATAGATTTAATATTGACCTGTAGTCAATCCACAACAACGTTTCAAATCAAAGATTCAGGCATTGGGATTCCCGTAGAGGATCAAGAAAAATTGTTTAGTATATTTCATCGCGGTACGAATATTGGCAACATTCCCGGAACCGGATTAGGATTAGCGGTTGTCAAGAAATGTCTAGACATACAAGGGGGTACGATTTCAGTCAATAGTGAAGTAGGAGTCGGTACAACGATGACAATCACAATACCCTTGCCATCGGCATGACTTATACTGAAGTTGAGACTAAGTACCTGGACATAAATTCTATCTGCTGTACTAAGAAACGTTAACAATTTTCAACTCTTTACTGTTCTCTGATCCTTCCTAATCTCAACCGTTAACTTTAATTTTGTCCAACTACTTAGTGCTTGATTTAGGGAAATGAGTGATTTTGCCACCTATCTACACCCACAAACATTCTGTACGTCCAAGCCAATTGAATCAATTTCTTTCATGGGGTATTCTTTTCCCTACTACAACCAAGTTCGACAGGCTCTTGCCCAAGCTCTTGCCGAATATCCTGCACTTCCATTAAGAAAAGCTCAGAGGCGCAATTTCCAGAGCATTCATACTCCTGAGTATCTCCGAAAACTTGCATTAAACGCTCTTGAAAGACCACTAGATGAGGTAAGTGCCGCCCTACCAGAATTGAGTATTGAATGCGAATGCTTGGAGTACGGTTTACCCGGATATCTCTATGGTTTAGGAGGTATGATGGAAGCAATCGATCAGATGAAAAAAGGAAACCTGAAACGTGCCTATTGTTTCAGTATGGTCGGACATCATGCTTACAGTAATTGGGGACACGGTTATTGTCTTTTAAATCCTCTGGCTGCGGCAGCACGATACGCTCAGATGCAAGGATTTGAGAAAATTTTGATGATTGACTGGGATATTCATCATGGAGATGGCACTCAGTCAATTTTTAGCGATGATCCCAGCATTTATTGCATTAGCATTCACAGTGCGGTAGACCTTTATATGGCTAAAGCCTCAGACTTAAAATATGGGACAACGACGGCAGCTAAAGCTGTTGGACACTGTAATATTCCTATTTTAAATACATCGTTTTCTGTTGATATTGTAGAGGAACTGGGACTAACTGGTAAGTTTTACGATGGACATGAGAGCATCGACATTTTTCAGCAATCTCTAGATTGCCTGCCGTGGCAACCGGACTTGATTACTATTTTTTCGGGTTATGACTCACATCGGGATGATTGTGGTAAATGTTCAACAGGTTGGACAAATGCTGATTTCTGCAAACTGACTGAAATTGTATTAGATGCTGCTAAGAGATATAGGTGTCCAGTACTTTCTTCTCATGGAGGTGGCTACCGATTACCAGTTACCGTTGCAGCGGCTGTTGCTCATGTCAAGACTTTAGCAACTTATAGGTAGGGCTTGCTGCACAACCCAGAAACCCTGAGCCATCAATACTTTGAGGCGTATGGACAGTGGATAAAGTGCAAGGAAATGGGGTAGCATCCCTCATAAGTATGACATCACCTTGCTCAGGGAAAATGTACCCTTGCTCCCCC
>NZ_JAVJQN010000184.1:0-22793 GCF_040218245.1 Coleofasciculus sp. E1-EBD-02
CTGGAGTGTCACCCAGGTGATTATCATTCTCATTCACTTATTCATTCTCAATAAGCCTGTCAATAAGCTACCATCTTTTTGAGACTTGAGGGGGGAAATGCTTTGTCTGCCAAGCTTTTGAGCTGCTTGTCACCCCTTCAGGTAGCAGCGATTTCAATCGCCTCCTTATGCAGGAGGCAATCAAGGCGGATTTGCTATGACACAGCCAAAATTGTGGAAGAGATTTGACCATTGAATCGGGCGCACGTCGGTGCGCCCCTACGTTTCGGAATTCACCAAATCAGGTGTGCCGAACCACTACCTTTTTACCGTTACTCCCCACACAGGCGACTCATGATCACTTTCCCATTGGCTAATCGATATATCCCCGTGGGTTCAATAATCGGATCACCCATTTTCCAAGGGCGACGAGTTGAAGACGACGATTCTTCCCCATCTCCAGAAGCAGGAATTGACCGCACCGTCCCAGTTTGATAGGGTATATCATAAACATCCCCAGGGCGAAACGGGATACCCCCTGTACCCGTAATAAAGAAGCTACCCCGTTGGGGTTCATGGCGACGGGCGATACAACTTTCGGCAATTAGTTCGTCGGTGTCGATTCCATTGCCCGATAACTGAATGAAGCTGTTCTCAATAAAGCCAGTGTCGGAGGTGATGGTGATGACGCCTTCGATAGCACCCGTGGCATTAATATCCACGCGATCGTTATTATCTAAGGTACGAGGATCAGTACCTTTGGGCGCTCTTTGGTAGTTTTGACCGAAAAAGGCGGGAGTGGTGAGGGTGATATCGCCGCCTTTTCCATCACGGGCAAATGCTAGGATATCGCTGTCATCTAGGGCGATAATCGAGTCAGCCGTGAGGGTAATATTACCGCCACCGCCAGCACCGGAGGCAACGCGACTGGTGATGTCGCTATCTCCAAACAGGCGGATATCAGCAGCGGTGATCGCAATTGCACCCCCCGCAGACTGTTCTGTTGATGTGGCAATGGTGCTATTGGTGGCGGTGAGTTGTCCGGTATTAATCGTGATATTCCCAGCTTTTGCTGCACCTGTTGATTGGGCGGATAACTGGGCTTGATTGAGGGTGAAGGATTCGGTGGCGTTGATGGTGATATTCCCACCTAAGCCGTCTGGGTTGGCGGAGGCGGTGGAGGCTGAGATCGTTGCACCGTCGGCAATGGTGAGTCGTTGGGTATCAATCGTCAGGTTTCCCGCTGCACCCTCACCTGTGGTTTCCACGGCAAGTGTCCCAGCACCGCGAATGGTGATGGCTTCCGGTGCGCTGACTTCTAAGTTTCCGCCTCTACCACTGCCAGAGGTGGAGGCGGAGATGCGGGATTGGGGCGCTAAGGTGAGGTTGAGGGTGGATTGATTCTGATAAGGTTTTAGGGTTAAGGTGCCGGCGGGGGTTTGTCCTTGGGTGTCGGCAAAGACACCGACGATTCCGGCTAAATTCATCGTGGAGGCGTTTAAGGAGATACTACCACCGCCTTCGGGATTCATCGCGGTATTCGTGGCGGTGGCGGTGATGCGGGCGGTGTCGGAGAGGGTGAGGCTGGGGGTATTGACAATAATGTTGCCGGCTTTGCCTGTGTCGCGGGTTTCGACAGACAGAACCGGGGAAAAATCATCCACACCAAGACCGAGATTCACGGCGGTGGTAGCATTGACGGTAATGGTGCCACTATCGCCACTACCTTCGGTGAAGGCAAAGATTTCTGCGCCTCTGGCGATGGTTAGGGTGGAGGTGTCTAGGGTAATCGTGCCAGCGTTTCCAGTTTTTGTGGTTGAGGTGGTAATGGTGCCTTCTCCCTGAATGGTGATGGCATCTGGCGCTTTTATCTGGATGTCTCCCCCGGTTGCTTGGGTGAAGGGGGAATTAGTGGAAGCGGAAATTGAGGTTTCTGGTGCTAGGTTAATCGTGAGGTTTTCTTGGTTGGGGTGGGATTGAAGGGTAATATCTCCCGCCTTGCCAGAACTTTCGGTGGTGGTGGCGATGTTGGCGCCGTTTTCTAGGGTTAATTCGGGGGTGGTGAGGGTAATGGTTCCGGCAAATCCTTGGTTAGTGGTGCCGGCAAATAGTCCACCGCGTTGAGGTGTGTCTTGGTAGGAATACAAGCCTTGGAAAGTTATGCCACCGCCGGCATTGATGAAGATATCTCCGGCGTTGCCGATGTTGCTGGTGGTACTGATAATTTGACTATTATTGAATGTGACTCGACCTGGGCTAGTAATCATCACATTTCCAGCTCTGTCACTACCATTCGTGTCACTTTCAATCGAACTGTTGTTGAAGGTGAGATTGTCTGAACTGGTAATTGTGACATCGCCGGATTGTCCTTGACCGCCAACGTCCGGGATTATGGTTTCAAACACTATTTTTTTGGTGCTGGGGTCAAAATCTACTGGTACTCGTGCGTCCACACGCCTGCTAGTCAGGATACGGGTATTGGTCACAGATAAATCTCCAAGCCCATTTATTACAACATCTCCAGCTTGCTCCGAAGACGATAGGGTTAAAATTTCTAGATTTGTTATATTGTTTTGAGCTTCTAAAATCACCTTTCCCCCACTTCCGGCTTCTCCTGCTTCAGAGACAGCGAAGGAAGCCAAAAGTGAGTTAGAAGAATTTCCGATAATATCTCCATCTCTAGCGATCAGGGAAATTGCTCCCCCATTCCCGACCTTTCCCGACTCCGAGTACGCGAACGAGTACAATTCATCAAAAGAGATGCGATCGCGGGCATCAATCGTCACATTGCCGGCATTTCCCAGTCCCCTAGTGGTGGCAGATACTCTACCCCTCCTAGTCGCCGAAAACGCCCCAGTTGTGATGTTGATGTCGCCTCCGTCACCTCTTGCTGGCGGTTGATCCGTATAGGCATTATTCTCCACGGAGCTGAAGATGCCACTGGCATCTCCTTGGCTATTCTCTCCATCTATCAAAACCTGCTCGCGGGCATCAATCGTCACGTTGCCAGCATTTCCCAGTCCCGAAGTTGTGGCAGACACACTACCCCCCCTAGTCGCCGAAAACAACCCGGTAGTGATCGTGATGTCGCCTCCATCGCCTACGGCTTGTCCCAGATTAGGATAACCACTGTATTCATTACTATCGACAGAAGTCAATATCTGGCTGGGGGTTCCATTGCTCTGCTTCTCCCCATCTAAGGAAACCCTATCGCGGGCATTAATCGTCACGTTACCCGCATTCCCCTGTCCTCTAGTCAGGGCACTCACTTCAGCACCCCCCGTTATCGAAAGCGACTCGGTTGTGATCGTGATATCACCTCCATCGCCTACCGCTTGCGTCCCATCATCGCCAATACCGACTGCGGTAAATATCGCACTAGCAGCTTGATTATTTTGATTTTGTCCGTCTAGGGAAACCATATCGCGGGCATTTATAATCACGTTACCTGCATTCCCCTGCCCTCTGGTAATGGCATTCAGTTGAGCGCCATTGGTTACTGAAAGCGAACCCGTCGTGATGTTGATATTGCCGCCGTTGCCTATCCCGTTCGGTGCTACGGCGCTGAGTATTCCACTCGCACCAACATTTGCCCCATCTATAGAAACCGCATCGCGGGCATTGATAGTCACTTTGCCCGCATCCCCCTCGCCAAAGGTGATGGAATTGAGTTGAGCGCCATTAGTCATCGAAAGTGACCCAGTCGTGATGTTGATGTCACCCCCCTTGCCTACTCCTGTGCCGGCAAAGGAGTTGAGTATCCCACTGGTGCTTGCATTGTTGCCCGCCGAATCAACAGAAACTATATCGCGAACATTGACATTCAAGCTGCCCGGATTCCCCTGTCCAAAGGTACTCATAAACAGTTGAGAGCCACTGATTAAGTAGAGCGAGTCAGCCAATAGATTTATATTTCCACTATTACCCGTGCCACCCGGATCGACTTGATTGGAAATCAGACTTGACTCCCTGAGAGTGACTGTCCCTGTCGCCTCGACGGTAATATCACCTGCAACAGCGCCAACCGAACCCGAATTTTGACCGATTCCAGCGGCAAGACGGGAACCGGCGAACATATTGATGTTACCTGCATTGACAGCAATACTACCGCTGCCGCCAGCTAGCACGTTAACTAGAGCTTGATTGGTAAGCGAAACATCAGCTCGTGCTACTTCATCGGGAAAACTCAAGGAAAGAAGATTGCCAGTGTTGTGAGCGCTCAACTCTACTGTTCCTGTTCCGGCTACTCCTCCTAACTCGATTCGACCCCCCGATGCTTGAAGCTGCCCGCCGTCCATACTCACATTACCGCCAACCAGTGCTAGGGTTTTACCTGGATTCACCTGGAGATTAGACCCCTGTACCTGAACATTCCCTGGATTGCTCCCATATTGCAAGCCCAAGGGTACACTAATCTGTAGTAGAGGCGGTGCTTGAGGGTTGGTTGCACTGAATTCACTGCCATCGGGAAACGTGAAACTGTTTGCCGTAGTTCCCAGAAATGACCCTTCAATATCTAAACTGGCATTGAGTCCAAATAAAATCCCATTGGGATTGAGTAAAAATAGATTCGCTTCACCTAAAACCCCTAACCTGCCCAATATAGTCGAGACATTATCCCCAGTAACACGGGAGAGGATATTTTCTATCCCATCAGGATTCGTAAAATAAACCCCTCTCCCTTCGGCGACATTAAACTCTATGAAACTATGAAAAAGATTCGCGCCGCGAGTTGCGCCCCCATCAATTCTGTCACTAAGTATTTCCCGAATTATATCAGGAGTAACCACAGAACCTTCTGCCCCCAGGGTATCATCCGGTATCACCTGGGCGAAAACGCCCTCATTTCCCCCAGTTGAGAACATCCCCACAACCGCCACACTACCGATAACCAAAGACTGCCAACGGCGAGTGAACCAGCCTAGAGTAATCATGGGAAACCTCTCCTGAGCGAGTAAGGGGATTATGCTGAACTCAACGGGGAAATTAGGTATCGCATACTACCAAATAACCAAAAACCCATGGTGGGTAAAACGCTGGACTTTGGACAAAACGCTTACAGGCACTACATCTAGGGTAAAAATTTAGAAAGCTTACGCTATATGCAGTGTAAAAATCCTATTTGTCCAAAGTCCAATAAAACGGCAAGGTTGAGTCAACACAATTTAAGGGAATCAAGCCCTGTTGATGTTGATTTATATAGTATAAACCGAATTATCCCATAGTTTTACAAAAAAAGTGGGCGCTCTCTAAACTACCCCAAGCCTACCAAATCCGGGGAACGCTACCCCCGTTATAAACCAGTCCTTACCTTGCGGACGAAAGTTTGTGTAGCAGCGATTTCAATCGCCGTAGCAAAAGGGGGTAATAAAGGCGGATTTGGTATCACCCGGTTTTCAGACACCAATACCCAGGGGTAAGCTGTTTGGCATTTAAACATTAATGTCAACAATGGCTCTCATCCTTGTAGTGCGTTAAGCGAAGCCATGCCGCAGGCTTTGCATCTTGCTCGCTACCCATTCCCAATTTAAATGCATGACAGCTTATAGCGCTTTGCGCTGTAATAAAGTACAGTAGTCGCTCAAAGTCCCCCTTTTTAAGGGGGATTTAGGGGGATCGACAATGTACCGCATAGCCGAGCAAACTGCTGTATAAAATAACAACACCAATTGTAGGGCACGGCAATGCCGTGCCCCTACTTAGATGTCAATTCAGATTAATTCTGCTTGATTCATCTGCTCATATAACCACGCCTCAAACAATTCATTCAGCAACCGCTGGCGCATCGCTTCATTCAACTGCGCCGGAATCAACTTCTCTAATCGGACAACAGTATACCCATCTTTTGCAGGTTGAGGCGACCAAACTTGACCCGATTGACTACTGCGAAGTAATCCCGCTAAATTAGGACTCAGACTACCTAACTCAACTGGACCAATCAATCCCCCCCATTTCGCCTCTGATCCTTGAGAAAATTCACGAGCCAATTCAGCAAAGATTTGTTCCCCTTTTTTCAGACTCAAATAAAGTTTAAATGCCACAGCAAACTCCTTCGTCTTTAAACAAGAATAAACCACTCGATCTAACTCTCGTTTCCGCTGACGGAAATAATACTCCAATTGATGTCCCCAAGTCGCTTGTTTAAACATTTCCAATCGAATCCGCCGCCGGAACACCGCTTCTAATTCAGCCTGACTCATTCCACAACGCTTTAACCACGCTTGGAATTCATGTTCCCCCTTCAAATTATTTCGTTGACAGAATAACTGACAAGCCTGAAAAACGTCCTCATCGGTACAATCAAACGGCGCGATCGCCTGATTAATCAGACTCTCCCGTAACCCTGGCGGAATCAGCGATAAACGAGCAACCTTATTAGTAACTTTTTTATCAGTACTGCGGCGGTTTGGGTGGTGTAAAAAGGTAGTCATCATCTTGCTCAAACCCTAAACAATAAAACAGGTAAAACTAACGAATTATTTAACGAATCAAAATAATCAAAGCTGAATTCAGGGACTGTCCTGGGTTCACGTTTCGCCCAAACACAAATTCACTATAGTCAGCTAGATTATCAAGTCCTAAAAGGTTCAGAATAATTTCAGTGACTAGCCAGAGGGTGGTAGTAAAAACGAGCTTCTTCCAATGAATCTGCATGGCTTTTGTCTCCTAAACTCCCTGGTTTATTGCGTTTCTGGGTTTCAACAGGACTCATTAATTAACACAATAAAGAAAAGAGAGAGATAATGCATTCACCTCTTCTGCCAACTTCCTGGCACAATTGCGTTAACCCGATTGCCGAAAACTGCAATAGCCATGGCTAAATCCTGTCAGGGCTAGTTCTCAACTTGGCATTCAACCTGGTAGAAAACCTTAATCCCTTAACTCAGCGAGTTGTTTATTGTAATTATCAAATGAATCCTAATAATTTAAATCCAACTCAACCGTTCAGTCAGAGATATAATGCAACTTAAACCCGCTACTCCCTCAAACCTACGACCCAGCACCGTGGTACTCAGACCCAGTGGTTGTCTGGATAGTGCTCGCAGTCCTGATTTTAGGAAGTCTCTAGAACAAGCCTTAGACTTGGCGACGGATACCGTGATTGTAGATTTACTATCCGTCAACGTAATTAAAGCGGAAGGAATTCGCAGCCTAATTGTGGGGATGAAACGAGCCGCCGCATTGGGAAAAACCCTGTCTTTAGAATTTGTAGACGCCGTGACGCGGATGATTTTGGAAGAACAATTACAGGATTTAAGCTAATAAGTGTCATTTGTCCTTTGTCATTGGTCATTTGTCCTTCGTCATAAACTGTCATGCATTTAAATTGGGCATTATAGCAGTAGACACATCGATTAGGACAAAGGCACCATTGTAGAGACGTTGCATGCAACGTCTCTACATAAATGATGTGTCCTAACAGCTATGGCGGTTGCTATAGTAGCGAGCAAGATGCTCGCACTACAGGGATTTCGCTATTATTAACATTAAGATTTAAATGCCGAACAGCTTATCTCCCCCATCTTCCCCATCTTCCCCATTTCCCCACCAGCAAGCCCTAAGCCATTTGCCGAACCATCAACTGAGCAAATAGCCCCTCCACCGCCGCCAACTCCTCAAACGTTCCCTGTTGCACGATCCGCCCCCCTTCTATAACATAGATACGGTGAGCATGGCGAATCGTGCTGAGTCGATGGGCAATCACTAGCCGAGTCACCTGTAACTGATCCAAACTCGCACTAACAATCCCTTGAGTGTGATTATCTAAAGCACTGGTCGCCTCATCAAAGAGTAAAATTCGCGGTTTCAAGACCAACGCCCTAGCTATCAGTAACCGTTGCTGTTGTCCCCCAGACAAATTCCCGCCCCCCTCACTAATTACCGTATGCATTTCCATGGGCATTGCTGCAATATCATCCGCTAACCCCGCCATCCGCGCCGCTTCCCAGGCTTCATCCAGAGTAATTTGAACCCCACTGGCAATGTTCTCAAAAATACTCCCAGACAAAATCCGTCCATTTTGCAGCACCACACCCAACTGTCGGCGCACAGCATTACTATCTAGACCCGATAAGGCTTGACCATCATAATCAATTGTTCCCGACTCCGGGGTTTCAAATCCCAACAATAATCGAAACAGCGTCGATTTCCCACTCCCAGAACGCCCGACAATGGCAATAAATTCCCCAGGTTCGGCATGAATACTCAGATTATCCAGGATCAGGGGAGCATCATCCCGGTAGCGGAAGCTCACCTGATTAACCCGAATGCTACCCATCAGCTTACCAGGATCTGCCTTGCTTAAACTCACCTCAGGTCTCGTTTCGACAATCGGCTGGAGACGTTGCCATTGAGGAATCACTTGCAAAATGTCCAGGGTTGTGTTACTTAAATCCGTAACCCCTTTAATAAACGTGCCAAAGGCGGTGTTGAACGCCAAAAACGTGCCAATGGAGAGTCCCAGATTCCCTGCGGTTTCCGCCGCCTCTAGCCGTTGCATCGTCAACCAAAACAGTAGCCCCGATGCTAGGGTAGGCATAACCGTATTGAACAGCGTCACACTATCCTTAATCTGCTGGGTACTCAGATTCAGCTTCACTTGGCGACTATAGTTTTTACTCCACGCCGCAAACGCCCGCCCTTGGGCACCGGCGATGCGGAGTTTCGCCATACCGTTAATCAACTGCACCGTCTGTCCGAAAATTGTCCCCTGAAGGGTTAGCAGTCGATAGGTTTTACCCACCAGCAAGGAACTCGCAATGAGAGTCAAAGCAATTGCCACCACCGCCACGACAACCGCCACCCAAGCCAATGGCGCACTATAGTAAAATAACAGCGCCAAATTCAGCCATGCCAAGACAGCACCAATCAAATGAATCACCGTCGTACCACCGAGTTGGCGGCGGATTTGACTAATGGAGGCGACACGAGACTGTAAGTTCCCCGCACTGTAGCGACGGAAAAAATAGACTGGTAAATTCAGCAATCGTTCCCAGACAGCGGCTTGGGTAGAGGTATCCGCCACCGTTTCCACGCGCAGCAGCGCCAACCCTTGAGCAAACAGAAACAAAGCCGTTCCCATCGCCGCCACCAAAAGTCCCGCCCCAACTTGCCATAATAAAGTGCGATCGCCATTGGGAATCGCCTGATCCATTAAAATAGCCGTAGCTTGAGGCGTAAGCATACCCAACAGGGCGGCGGCTATACCGGTGCCGAGAACCATGGGCAAGTCCTTAGCCTGCCCCTTTATGCTAAACTGTAAAACATCCCACGCCGTCAACACCTTATCCGGCAGCGTCCGATAAAACATCCCGGCAAAGGGAGTCAAGGTTGAGGCATTCCGGGCAGTTACAGCGGTGCGAGTCCCCAGCACAGGGTCAAAGATGTCGTAGCCTGTACCTTTCCCAGGCAAGAGGACAACAAGCTGATTATCACACTGTCTATAGCCAACTAAAACCCCACAATCCCTTTTCCACCAATCCTCTCGCAACAACACCCGCCGCATCTGAATCCGAGAGGCTCGCATAATCCCCTCCAAGGGTTCCCTCAACCGTTGGACATCTTCCGATTGACTCGGAGGGCGGATAGGGACACCCAACGCTTTTCCCACAGCACCCGCCGCCACTAACAAGGGTGAAGGGTGCAGGGAATAGGGGGTGGCTTGGGTTGCCAAGGTTGATGCCAATTCCCCGATGGCTTGGGCATTGACCTGACGATTCAGACATTCCTCGGCTTCCAGCCGTTGCTGTTGTTCGCTGTACTCTCGTTCTTCCTGGCGCTGAATCTGGTCAAATAACTGAGCCTGAATCTGGGATAACGTTTCCACCAGCGCATCGGGTTGAGACGTGATTTCGGCAAGTCCCTGACATCGGCTCTCGGTTTCGCGATCGCAGTATACAGTATAAACCTGTTGCACCCAACCCGCTATCCAGTTCCTGACGTTGTTATCCCCCTTAGTAACCAACTGGCGAAACCATGCCCCGTCCAATTTTAGCAGTTCGGTCTCCCCAATCGGTACAACCAACAATTGGCGAAAAGACCCAGAAGCGGTGCCAAAAAGTGCGGCGCCAGAGTCACAACTAAATAGATAACGCCGAGTCCCTTCAATCACACCTTGGTTTACCTTAACGGCAAATAGGGCAACAGAACCCGACTGCACCAGCCAAACCGTCTGCGGGTCATCTAATAAGAATGGCTGATTCCCGTTAACTGTGTAAACTTGTCCCGGTAACTCTCGAACTGTTGGTGAAATCATTGGTTTTGAAGTAGGTATTAGGTGGACACAATTAAAGTTAGCGGTGGAGATTAGGGAACAGGGAACAGGGAACAGGGAACAGGGAACAGTAAGGTGCCAAGCTTACCCTTGATTTTGAATCAACGTTGAATACACACCCTCCACCTGCCACAACTCTTGGTGAGTCCCTCGTTGCACAACTTTTCCCCGTTCCAAAACAATAATTTGATCACAATCTCGAATCGTACTTAATCGGTGTGCCACAATCAAACAAGTACAGCCACGCCGCCGCAGATTCTCGTCAATCATCCGTTCCGTTTGGGCATCCAAAGCACTCGTCGCTTCATCCATAATCAAAATAGAGGGATTATTCACCAACGCTCTCGCAATTTCCAACCGCTGCCGTTGACCGCCACTTAAATTAGCCGCATTTTCGATCAATTGAGCATCATATCCTCCAGGTAGCGACAGAATCACATCATGAATCACCGCATCCTGACAAGCGCGAATGAGATTTTTTTCCGGGATTGTGGGATTCCAGAGAGTCAAATTATCCCGAATCGTGCCACTAAATAACTGAATCGTCTGCTCAACCATTGCCACAGAATAGGTAATAATTTGATCGGGGATCTCAGTTCTCGGTTGACCATCAAAATAAATAGCCCCTAACCACGGTTGATACAGCCCACTGATCAATTTAGCCAAAGTAGATTTCCCCGAACCACTACTACCCACCAAAGCAATTCGCTGTCCCGGTAAAACCTTGAGACTAAAGTTTTCAATCAAGGGGGGATCAACTCGGCTATAGCCAAACGTAATCGCCCGTAACTCAACATAACCTTGTAACTTTGGATGTTGAATCTTCAAGTTAGCCGATTTTGGCTCAACCTGGGGGTCAATCGGGTTACACAAGACATCATCAAGGCGAATTAAATTCCCCTCCAGTTCCTGAAGCATACTAGCAAAACTAACTAAATTATTCACCGGCAATAAAAAGCCCTGCATTAACCCTTGAAATGCCACCAGCATCCCAATACTCAGATATCCATCCATCACCCGCCACCCGCCAACCACTAATAAAACTAGGGATGAAAGCGCCGATAAAACGGTGGGTAATACAGAGAAAATTTGATTAGTAACATCCAATTCCTGCTGAGAATTGATCGCTTTAGTGTAATATCCCGCCCAACGAGAAAAGACATCGGACTCTAAACCCGAAGCTTTAACCGTTTCAATACTTTGAAGCGCCGCAATAGACGCCCCCGCTGCCTTACCATGCTCTTGAATTAAGCGTTGATTTGCATCTTTGCGTTTCCGGGAGACGGACTGTAAGATAAAAACATTCACAGCCGCAAACCCAACGACAATCCCCGTCAAAATTGGGTCATAGTATACCATAACTAGCCCATAAAAAATCACCATCACGGCATCAATTATCGTCGTCGCCAACCGTCCGGACAGCACCTCCGCCACTTGGTCATTGAGACGACTACGGTAAGTAATTTCTCCCGCAAATCGTTGGGCATAAAAACCAACGGGTAAGCGCAGAATATGCCAGAGAAAGCGACTGGACATTCCCACAGACAGTTTCACCTTCAGACGGCGTAAGTAGCGCAAGCGTAACTGAGTCAGTAGTCCTTGGAGAATCGCCGTAATCCCTAAACCAATCAGTAACGGACGCAGCCATTGTTGGCGTCCCTGAATCAAGATTTCATCAACAAAGATTTGGCTAAAAACAGGAATTGCCATGCCCACGAGGGTCAATAAAAATCCTGCCACTATGCAGTACATTAAAGCGCCCACTGTCCCCTGAAGCCGTTCCCACAAGGCAAGCATGGTGCTAAATTTGCGACCCCCTTTGACAAAATCAGAATTGGGAGTCATCACCAGAACAATACCGGTATAACCGGCATCAAATTCCGAGAAAGACACCGTTCGTGGACCCGTACCCGGGTCATTTAAGTAAATTTGTCGCTTGCCAATTCCTTCTACGACTAAAAAGTGATTGAAATTCCAAAAAATAATATAAGGAGGGCGCAAATCTTGAAGGTCTTGGATTTCCTGTTTATAGCCTTGGGCGTCAAGTCCATAGAGTCTAGCCGCTTTCAGAATATTCGCCGCTTTACTACCATCACGAGACACGCCACAGGTTTGCCGCAATTCAGGTAGGGGAACGATGCGACCATAGTAACTTAAAATAATGCCCAAAGCAGCCGCACCGCATTCCCCGGCTTCCATTTGCAACAGCGTGGGCGTTTTTACCCGCCTGGGGCGACGTTTTAGTCGTTTTTTCAGGGAGTGAAAAGGGTTAAGGGATGTCACAGATACAGGAGTCATTATTCTAATTTTAGGGGCTACCAGTCTCACCCTTGGTTATCGAATCGGTTGCCAGATGGATAACTCATCACTGGGCTTTAATTAAAAAATAAGCCAATAAAATTCTCAATGCAGTCCCAGTTTCTGCCAAGGTTATGGCAAGAAGGGGACAGATTAATTACACAATCCGGTGATTGCCCTTGCCGAAAACTGCCACCCTCGTTTACGTCAAAATCGTGTCACCTTGGTTGTGGTGTGGCACAGCTAAAATAGGGTTTTGTTTGTAGTGAGAACTTTAGTTCTCGCTCCGCCTAGCTGGAGAGGGCTAAAGCCCTTACTACGTACCTCTTTAATAAATGCCACTACTCGACCTAAGAATTGGTAATATAAACGTAATCGGCGCTCGTTCTTCCACCGTCACGCGAACGGTAGTGGTGGTTCCCGAAGAGATGTTGAGTTGAGGTCCTTGAGAAGATGACCATTTGTAACCACTAAATGTTGTAGAATCAGGATGAAGGTCAGCGACAACTTGCATCAGTCCGGCTGGCTGATTGGAGACCAAATCGGCGACTATTTCTGGATTACCGACAACCTTCGCTGCTGCGGCTTGGGTGATGGGAAAGGTGGAAATATCTTTAACAGTACCCACGATACCGCCAAAGCGTTCCCGCTTCACGGTTTGGGGCGTGATTTGTAGCGTCATACCGGGTTTAATTTTTTTGCCGTCGCCAACGGAGAAATAGGTAATCCCCACCATTTCGCTGTCGGGATTTGCCGCATCTAGGGTTGCCAAACGAGTTCCCGGATTGACCACTTGTCCAGGATTAACCGCGAGTTCGACAATGCGTCCGCTGTGGGGGCTGATAATTTGGCTATTATCATTTAATTGTACTTCAAGTTGGGCAATGTCGCGCTGAACTGCTTGAATTTCTTTCTGGCGCAGGGTAACGGCTTCTAAGTCTTCTTGGGCGAGATTGGCTTGGCGACTCTCAAGGGCTTGGAGTTGCGATCGCAAGTTGGCGATAGTACTCAGGTTATCACGATAGGCTTTTTCTTGCTCGGTTGCTGTAACATCGAGTTCTTTTAACTGGGTTTGGAGTTGAGAGATTGTATCCTGATTCTCTTGAACTTGCACTTGAGCATCTAGCAGCACATCATGAGTAATTACTCGTTCGGCAAAAAGTTGCTGACGGATGTCTAATCTCTGTTGATAAATAGGAGTCATCGCCTGAACGTGCTGTAAGCGTTGTTGCAGGCTTTGGTGTTGTTGTTTCAGGGATTCATTACTGGTTGTTTTAAGCAATGGGGTGAGGGATTGGAGTTCCTGAATCCGTTGTTGTAGGTATTGACGTTGCTGTTGAATCGAGTGTTTTTCCTGTTCAATTCGCAGGGCTTGCAGTGAACTAACGGCTTGGTTTTGGGACTGGAGTTGGGCAAGTTTATTTCGTTGCTGTTGGAGTTGTTTTTGGAGTTCAGTTTGGTTAATGGTTCCCAGAATTTGACCTTTTTTAACCCTATCGCCAACTTCGACAGTCAAATCGGATAATTGCCCGGAATTTTTGGATTGAAGCGGTACAACATTGCTGGGGTAAACCAAGACACCGCGCCCTTCAATCGTGATGGGAATGCGTCCGTAAATACTCCAGAGTCCCGCAGCGGCGACTAAAGAGGTTAAGGAGAGTAAAGGAAGCCAACTTTTGGGGTTGACGACTTCCATAAGTTGGTCTAGCCGTTCGGGAGAGGATAAACGTTCTAGAGATTTTTCTCGAAATAGGTTGTGTTTTTGAGTCAGCATGATTGATTCAGAAGCATCCCCCGATTTGACGTCGGGGGACTGTTAATTACAATCTGGTTAGTGTCAGGACTATGCATTAAGCTATAGTCGATTTACTATAACCATTTAGGTAACCGATCAATCATATGCCGTGGGATAGCAATAAATCCGCCAGCTACAGTTTCCAACTGTTCATCGGATAGTTCTGCCGCCCCAAGGTTAGCTGTCAAATTTTGGGTAAATTTCATGGCTTGGACTTCATCTAAGCTTTTTCCTCCCGTTGTTAATGACAACGACTGTTGCTGAGTTTTCGATTCAGACATCTTGGCAGAAAATGGATTGATGTTAGACATTTACTTTTCTCCGTTATTTTTTGGGATTCTGAGGACTCTTGTATTACAAGAGATAGACTGTTCTATCTTTTGGCGTCCTACTACATTAATACTAATCGCAATTCCTTCTGATTGAGTAGTACTATTTTTTGTTAAAGTAGGATATTTATTAAAAGAAATATATTGATGTAAAAAAAATACACAAAATAAAAGCAAGCCAGCTTCTGGAACTGCCGACTTACCTAACTTGGTCTATTTGTTCAGAAAATTATAAACGCTCTAGCAATTTTTATCAAAATAGGGTGTGTTTTTGAGTCAGCATGATTGATTCAGAAGCATCCCCCGATTTGACGTCGGGGGACTGTCAATTACAATCTGGTTAGTGTCAGGACTAAGCTGTTATGCATTTAGTTTTTTGACCTGAAAACCTTGAAGGAGTCTGGGCTTCAGAACAGCGTATAATAACCGAATTTATGGAGGGGATTAGACTTATACCGCCGATACCATCCACCAGATACAGTTTCCAACTGTTCATCGGATAGTTCTTCCGCCCCATGGCTAGCCGCCAAGTTTTGGGTGGATTTCATCATGTGCGCTTCCTCTAAACTTTTTCCTCCCGTTGTTAATGACAAGGACTGTTGTTGAGTTTTAGATTCAGACATATTGGCAAAAACTGGATTGATGTTAGACATTTCATGTTCTCCATTGTTAGTTTTTTAGAGGGGTGAGGACTCAACGTTTTATTTGAGGAAGAACCACTGCCCTCTCTCATGGCGTTCTACTGTCCTACTACATTAATAATAATTTCCACCAACTCTGATCGAGTAGTACTATTTTTAGGTAAAATAGGATATTTTTTATAATTTATATTTTTAATAACCGTGAATAATTTAAAAAAGAGGGTATAAACTACCCTCTACTTTTGCAAAATTTCAGTCGCTTTTAAAGCGATTAAGCTGTATTCCAATTAAATTGCCATAACAGCTTCAATTTTACCACCTGTTTCGTGCAAATAGACCCCCGGCAACAGTCTCCAATTGTTGGTCGGATAACTCTTTTGCTTTTTCCTCTTGAATAGGTCGGACAAAGACTGTTGTTTTAGAGCCTGTAATGGCGACTTTATTGGCAAAAAATTGATTGAGTCTAGACATGATATTTTTCCTCTTGTAGTTTGGCATTGAGCATTTTGGAACTTAAAGCTATCCTGGGTTTTGAAAAGATTATCTTTTCATTTTTGCTTTAATCCTGCTCTATTAATAATTATAAGGGTTATAGGTACAGGTTTAATAGGACAAAATTTAGCTAATTTATTTGGCTAAATATATGTTATGTTCAAAATTTTTAAGGATGTAAAATAACCAAATTTTCATAGAATTATAGCGGTACTAAGACAGGTTAGGACATTCTTTACTGTTAAGAGTTCCCTGTTCCCTCTTGGGATAAACTGATGTCCTTTCCGTACCTCGTAGTGCTATAGCGTTTTCAAATGAGTTGTGAATAGAGATTGTCCTTTCTTTGTTTTCAAAAAAACTCCGTATCTCTTTCCCCTATTGCCTATTCCCCATTCCCTATTCCCTTTTTACCAAGTTGCTGTGTTGACGACTCAAATGAAAACACTATATATTGATGCTTGCTTGAGAATTGACATGGATTCTTTATCTCCAAAACGACAAATTGCTGTTGTTCCTATCCTTGAACGGTAATCTATCCGGGTGAAAACCTGTTCTTTAATTAATACGATAAGCCAACTAACTCAAGAATGCATTCCCTGTTTGTGCCAAGGTGATGGTAGAAACTGGACAAGTCAATGACATAATACTGTCACCACCGTTGCCGAAAACTGCAAACCCTAAACTTGAACAGAGCCATCAGGATTCTCTGCATCTGAATTGTGGCACCATTAATTGTATTGGGTTTCAGCGCGTCAACCCAACCTACAATTTCACTCAAGTTAGTTAAACTGTTATCAATCAAAGGATTTGGGAACGTAATTCCAATTGGTACAGTTCGCGAGATTCTTGTCGTACATCTCCTTCCATTGCGGCTTGCTGCAACTTCATGAAGGCATTGAGTTCGTCTGGTTCATAAGTTTTGGTTTGTAAAAGCTGCCGCAGTTGTTCTTCAGTGGCTAAGGTTAGATAACCAATTGTCAAGGCTTTTTGAACTAAATCACGAATCGATAACATATTACCACCTAAAGCTGAAATGAGTAGATGCTGGATTTGAGGGACGCTTTTTCAGTTATGTCCGCTTGATTTATACTATATAAAAATTAAAAAATGAGGCACTTACATTTTCGGTCAACTCTATTACTCAAATGAACTCATTCAGTTACAGAAACCGATAACTAGCTTGGCAGAAAAGTATAAGTAGCAACCCGGATAGTCGCACGACACGAGTTTCGCAATTATTCTTTTCAAGTAAGTGGGTAAAGAGATCCCCGACTTCTTTAAGAAGTCGGAAATCTGGCTTGGATATACTGTATTAACCTGAAATATGCTGTAAATGACGAACAGCTTACCCGACTTCTGGGATAATACCAAATCCGGGGAACTTTACCCCCTTATAACCCAGTCCGCGTCGGCGGACTACCCTTCGGGAAGGCTTCGCCTATGTTTGTGTAGCAGCGATTTCAATCGCCGTGGCAAAAGACGGTAATAAAGGCGGATTTGGTATAAGCTGTCACGAATTGGGAATGGATAGCGAGCAAGATGCTCGCACTACAGCAAGGATTTCGTCATTATTGAAATTAAGGTTTAAATGCCGAACAGCTTATCTGAACTCTCAACTCTAATGGTGTGGTATCTGCTGGGGAAATGCTATAGACTGGCTCTCTATCTGAATCTCAGTTGGAGCCACACCCGTTCGTTGATTCAGTTCCTTTACCACAAAGTTAGGCACTCCAGCTTGAGCCAGACAACAATCTCGCACCGCCAGCAAGAAGCCTTGAATCGCAGCAGGTGTTCCTTCTACATAGTCGGCTTTGTTTAAGAAATTGCGCCATTTTTGCTCATCGCTGCCGTAAATATCAACTACGTGCAAACCCGCTAAATATTCCGCGATGGGATCAACCGCAAAACGGACTTGGTCTTGAGCCGGACCAATAATTTGAATTAAACCCAGACGTTCTTTAAGATGATTGAGATGTTTTTCGGGTTCATCGCCTCCTAGGGCGTTGAGGGCATCTTGGCGTTTGGCTGGTGTGGGTCGATATTTGAGTCTTAGACATTCCCAAGCGATGATTTTGGCATCTTTCTGTACTGTGCAGTTATCCAATGTATCGCTGACGACATTTTGGTTCAGTTCATTCAAGTATGAGAGCATTAATTCAGGAATATTGTCGGGTAAATCCTGTTTACCTGTGCCTTCTTTAGCCGCAATCATCTGTTCAGCAAACAGCCTTGCCAGTAGCACTGTAATATTACGCTGTCCCACCATCAGAGAAAGTTGCCGACAGGCATCAAAGTATTCTGCATCGTCAAATAAATCCCGCTTACCCTGTTTAGTGAGGTAAGCTTCCATAAACGAGGAAAGGCGATTACCGGCAACTCGCATCGGTTGAATTTTTGTCTTCGTCACACCACCCAGTTTTTCTGCAAATCGGGAGGTGACAATTAAACTGTTAATCGGGAAATCAGGCTGAGCCGGACAGATAGCACGGCGAGTATCTTCGTTCATTTCTGAGAGATGATCCACAATCACCAGAATCCGCCGACGTCGCAGCAGACGTTCTAGGAGTTTATCGGGTATTTTTTCTTCGATGTCAATTAGGTCTTGCAACTGCCCGTTAATGGTGTCCAAAAGTAGGGATTGCGGTGATTTATCGGCGGCTTCAACATTGAGATCCTGTTCAATGAGTACAGGTAACATCTGGTGTTTGCACAGACGTTCAGTTTCATCCTCTGACATTGCCCAGCGAGCGATTTGACAGGCGAGGCTGGTTTTTCCGGCTCCTCCTTCTCCCCAGATGAGTAAGCAGTCTCGTTGTTTTTTAAAGGTGGAGCGTAATTCTTTACCGGTGAGATTGGCTAGGGTTGTACCATTGAGAGTAACGGGCATGGGAATATAGACTTGGCGGTTTTTGACGGTTTCTTTGTCCTGAAATTCGGCTTGAGCGGATTGGATATGTGCCTTGACCCAGGCATCCAAGACTCTGGGGTGATAATGAAAAAACTGGATCATCAGAGCCGTGCGAAGCGATATCTTAAAACCGCCTAGGTTTGGGGGTAATTCGATAACATCGGTGTGTTTCAGGATTTGGTTGAGTTTCAACAACCACAAGGGGCGCAGCCAGAGGAGGATTGACCAAAGGGATGGAACACAGATTAGGTAGACTATTACTCCCATTGCCCAGGGATTCTGGCGAATAAAATTGGAAAAGTGAGCGTTTTGTTGGTCTTTCAGGTCTGCGATCGCCCGACGTACAGCGCTAGTCTCTTTCTCTGAGAACTCCGTTTGATTAGCTTCCAGAATCTTTAGGGCTTTCTCCAATTCAGATCTTGTAGACGCTAATTCTTTCGGAGATAGTGTGTTTACGTTGTCCTGAAGGCTATCAGCCATCAGTTTTAGAGCTGAAGCCGCATTGCTACGAATATCCTTATCTGGGTCTTCAAGCGCTGCTCTTAAGTCGGGGATTGTCTCTTTGGCATCAGCGCCAATATCCCCCAGTGCATAAGCGGCGGAGCTACGCACCTGCACATCCTCATCGTTGTCTTTGAGAATTGCTCTCAACTCCGGAACAGCGTCTTTGGCATCAGCACCGATTTTCCCTAAAGCACTAACTGCATTGGATCGCACATCTGTATCGGAGTCTTGGAGTGCTTTTTGCAAGTCGGGAACAGTCTCTTTAGCATCAGCACCGATACCTCCCAAACCAGAAGCGGCGCCGCCGCGCACGTACTTCTCTGAGTCTTTAAGTGCCGCTTTCAAGTCGGGGACAGCCTCTTTCGCCTCAACACCAATTTTTCCCAAAGCATAAGCCGCATTTCCACGCACGTATTTATCGGAGTCTTGGAGTGCTGCTCTCAAGTCGGGAACAGCCTCTTTCGCCTCAACACCAATGGTGTACAAAGCTAAAGACGCACTTCTACGAACCTGTACTTCCTTGTCTTCTTTGAGCGCTACTCTCAATTGGGGAACCGCTTCCTTCGCTCTGATGCGTCCCAGCGCATCAGCCGCCCAGCTTCGCACCTGCGCCTCCTTATCCTCTTTGAGGGTTGCGATTAAATCAGGAACCGCCTCTTTCGCATCATGACCGATCATTTCTAAAGCATAAGCCGCACTTCTGCGAATATCCTTATCTGAGTCTTGAAGTGCCGCCCTCAAATCAGGAACCGCCGCTTTCGCATGACTGCCAATCCTTCCCAAAGCCCAAGCTGCATTGCGACGCACATCCTTATCTGAATCTTGGAGTGCCGCCCTCAAATCAGGAACCGCCGCTTTCGCATCAGCACCAATGCCCCCTAGCCCATCAGCGGCACTGCTGCGTACTCGTGCATCTGTATCTTGGAGTGCCTGGATCAAATCAGGAACCGCGTCTTTGGCATCATGACCGATATTACCCAGTGCTGAAGCGGCACTGCTGCGTACTCGTGCCTCTGTATCTTGGAGGGTTTCTATCAAGTCGGGAATAGCATCTTGAGCGTCATGACCGATACTCCCCAGCGCATCAGCGGCGCTGCTGCGTACTCGTGGCTCTGGGTCTTTAAGCACTACGATTAAGTTAGGAACAGCATCTTTCGCTTGAGAACCGATATTCCCTAACCCATTCGCGGCACTCCAACGGACTTGCTCTTTGTCTGATTTTAACCCTTCCAGTAGATCCGGGATAGCTGCTTTTCCAATTCTTCCCAGGGCATTAACGGCACCTTGGCGAACTTGCAAATTCTCTGACTGTAGGGCTTCAATGAGTTGGGGGATAGCGGGTGAGCCAAGTTTTCTTAATGCATCAACCGCGTCCTCAACTAGAAATTCATCCGCTTTTTTTAAGTTTTCAATTTCTGATCCAATTTCCGCCTTTGTTGGTTCTTGCGCCCAAGTATTACGGGTTAATCCGAATAGGGGTACAAGACAGAGAATAGTAGTTGCGATCGCGAATTGGGTTGTCAAGGCTTTTTTTCCGGTGAAACGTCGTCCTTGGTTCGACTGAAGCCTTGTTGGTAATGATATCTGATTTTGTGGGGGGCTGGCATGATTACTAGGGGTGTCGCTGATATCCACGCGATCGCGAGATTTGGCTAGGGAGGGATTGGGTGTAATCCCTGAAGCATGAGGTGGTTTGGATTTTTCCATGGTAGAGCAATGAATTAAGGGTAAACTATTGAACGTCTAAAACCTAATCAGAAGTCAGTCGATACGATTTGCCATGGGATTGATGCGCTTTTCTCCAGGCTTGGGGTGGTATGCCGTTAAGTTGGCGAAACTGTCGAATAAAATAGCTAGTATCGAAATAGCCCACAGCTTCTGCGATCGCTTGCACGGATTGACGGGTTACCAAGAGTAAGCGACGGGCTTCTGCCATGCGCCGCTGAATAATCCAGCGACATACCGATTGTCCCGTCTGGCGTCGCACCAAGTCGGTTAAGTAAGCGGGGGAGTAACCCACAGCTTGGGCGACATCGCGCAGGCTAATTTGTTGGTGATAATTGGCTTCGATAAAGTTAAAGCATTCACGTAGTTGGGAAATGGAGGGAAAGACGAAGGATTGGTTTGTTGATGAAGAGGTGTGAGCCGTAAATTCTCTAACAATAGTTCGGGTTTGGGTGTCATTTTCAATGATCAGAATGGTTTTCATGAGAAACCTACTCCTGTTGCTTGATTTTAAGTCGAGGACTATTTAAATTGGCAATGGGTAGCGAGCATCTCTCCCATTACAAAGATTTGGCAGTTGTTGACATTAAGGATTAAATGCCGAATCGCTTACCTGTTTGCCCAGTTGCTGGCGTTGGTCAATCTGTTCTCTGGGGTTGAGAAGCAGGTTGTAGTTTTAGCGATCGCGAACGGAATGGGTGGCGGCTATCATCGAGATGAGGCGCGACTTTGAACCCCTTGTTTTGGCTTGGAATTTAATGGTGAAAGCGTGGATTTCCAACCCCAGACAGGGCTAATATAAGAGATGCGGCGATACTTGAGTTGTCGAATTCCTTCCACAGAAAGGGTGTTTTTCAGGATAGGTTTGCGCCAAGGCTTCCCTCGATAGTTGCCAACCGTTGCGGATTCAGTGCTGGGAATTGCAGTGGGATTTTTAGAGTAAGGAACGCCACGATAACAGAGTTGCATTGGCTTAGTTTCTCCTGGGAATAGCTAAAAATTTGCTCTTTAATTAATACGATACGCAAAGAAACGAAGCGATGCATTCACAGTTTCTGCCAAGTTGATGGTCAGAACTAGACAACGCTATGGCGCAATCCGGTCATTGACCTTGCCGAAAACTGCCAATTAATACGCAAAACCTCTATTTGTAGGGTGTGTTAGCGCAGCGTAACGCACCTTGAACACTAGGTTTGGGGAAGGAGCGATCGCAAGTATTAATGTTTGGAGAAGTTGGGCAGTTAAAAATTGGGGAAGGATGTTTGTGGCGGTGCAATCAGGGTGGGTTGGATTATCCAAATACACATAAGATGTAGGGGCGCACCGACGTGCGCCCTCATCCGATTGGGGAATACCCTAATGTGATAAATTGTGATTGGATAAAGTTACCTATCCCCCTAATTTAACCTCTGGTGAAATTTAGTCGGAGATAGATAATAGGGTACAGCTTAGGGATAATTGATTCGGTAGGGGCACGATACTATCGTGCCCTGATCTAGTTCTCTTCAGCGGGTATTTATTTGCTATGACACAGCCAAAATTGTGGAACAGATTTGACCATTGAATCGGGCGCACGGGGCGTGTTGGGCGCACGTCGGTGTGTTGGGCGCACGTCGGTGTGTTGGGCGCACGTCGGTGTGTTGGGCGCACGTCGGTGTGTTGGGCGCACGTCGGTGTGTTGGGCGCACGTCGGTGCGCCCCTACGTTTCGGAATTCATCAAATCAGGTGCGCCCAACCACTACCCTTTTACCGTTACTCCCCACATAAACGACTCATGATCACTTTCCCATTGGCTAATCGATATATCCCCGTGGGTTCAATAATCGGATCACCGATTTTCCAAGGGCG
>NZ_JAVJQN010000186.1:0-8604 GCF_040218245.1 Coleofasciculus sp. E1-EBD-02
ACGTTTACCCAACAGGATAGATCCTGTAGGGGCGGGTTTGACAGCCAACGTAACGGTTTTTGGGAATAACGTATCTAAACCCGCCCTCCTCTCCACCCCAATCGTGCAAAAAAATAACCCTACCCAGATGACAGGGAAAGACGCGATCGCACATTTATCTGACAATAACCTGAGTGTGAGATTTGCCCTGAAATTCAAATACCAGAGGACAAGATTCATCCCAGCTATGGAGATTCTCAGGATGCAAATCATCGTTATGCCAATCCCAGGGATTTTTTCGGATATAGTCACGAATAGCGGTCAAAGATTCTTCGCAATTCATCAATTAAAATTTTTTGGGGTTGAGACTGCTTGAATTGCTGTTGAATATCATCAGGCACAGCTATTGGTAGCTGATACTGCTTGAGTTGCTGTTGAATATCATCAAGCAAATTTTTTTGGCGCTGGTACTGATTGCTTCGCCATTGAATGTCACTAAGCTCACTATACGAAGAGCTAGTTTTGCGCTGCTTTTGTTCATCAATATCTTGATCTGTGTCATCTTGCAACCTAACCTCTCTAGCTTCTTCAATAGCTTCGGGTTGCTCAGTAAGTTTCAGGAAACTGCTAGCATACTCTAGAAATTTATCCCCTGTATATAAATAAAAATTAACCCCTGCCTTTTCAACCATTTCTTGCACTAACTCAGGTCGGACGCCAATTGTTTTCCCTTGATGCTTTAACCACCAATCTTCTTTTTGATCATCTGTTACAAATATCAAAGCTTTCTTCTGAGATTTGGCATAATCGATCAACTGATACCAAACGACAACATCTCCATATTTTTCAGGTTCATCTTTTTTATTCTTACCCCGGTCATCCATATATCCAGGAGGTTGATCCTTTTCAAAACGCTTTTTAGCATCTTTATAAATTTTATCCAACTCCTCATTTGAGTAAGGTTTTCCAACTTTACCCTCTAACAAATTAGTAAGCTTGTCCCTAAATTTATCATCATCCAATAAATCCGGATATTTTTCTCTTCCTTCCTCCAAAATTTTATACACTCGTTTATTAGCCCTTTCAATCGTTTGGATTATTTTTTTAGAATCAACACAATCAGTGAATGAGTGCCGTTTGCTATATTCTCCTAACTTTTTCTTAAGCTTTTCCAGTTCATCGTCCAGCAGTTTTCGTATTTCATCATAAGGTTGGGATTGCTGAGAGATTACCTTAAGACGTTCCTTTTGATACTCATACGCTACTTGATGAGGTATCCAGATTCGCTCTATCAGGTGTTCAATAATCTCAAAAAGCCTTTCTTTGGTTTCGGAACTATAACGATATATGTTCAATAGGATATTGGCATCGAAAGAAAAAATAGCTTCTTGCCAAATCTTCTTAAACTCTTCTTCGGATGTTGGTCTGTAGTAGCCAGGAAATAAATCACGCATATCTAGATACCTCTAGTTTAATTAGACAATCAAGTATAGCCATTTAATCTGATTCGCTAGAATAGCATTTACTGTATCAAATATTACCAGATACTTAACAGCAAATTACGGTTTATGTTTCTCTGCAAAAATTTCCTCTGGAGGTATCCAGACAACTTTACCATCACGCCAAATAGCCACTGGATTACCTGCTTGTTTGTGTTTTAACAAAGCATCTTGCACAGCTTTAGCCAATGCTTGGTTAATTTTTTCCCTGTCAGCCAAAAGTTCTGAAATTCTATCGTTCCCAAAATTATCTGCCATAATAGTCTTCCTCAATCTGTTGCCAAATTAGGGGTTGTGCAACATAAACACTACCTTCTCTTTCGCCAGCCGCTAAGAGACGGGGTACTTCCATACTGGCATTGTCGTAGAAAAACCAAGAATCTGCCAGGGGTCTGTACAATTGAAAAAAGTTACGGATACCTGCATGGTAACGACGCCGGATGGTTTCTTCCGGGACATCATGTCCGCCAAGGCTTACTCGTTCTTGCACACGAGCAATCGCTATCTCTGGACTGGGCAATCCCAGGAAAAATAGATGAAACCGATAACCGTTCTGACGCAAGTTAGCAATCCAAGGTGCAAAACTACGGCTGGCTAACGTGGTTTCAAAAGCAAAGTTAACTCGTGCGTTTGCCAATTGCTGTAATCGCTCTAGCATAATCCGTCCAGCGCGAAATGCGGCTCTTTCTGGTGCAAATGCGGATAATCCTTGGGCAATTGTATCAGCATTTACATATTCGGTGACACCGAGAGTTCCTTGAAGCAAAGCAGGAGCAGATGTTGATTTTCCTGCACCATTGGGTCCAGCGATTACAATTAGATGTGGATGTTCTTCAACCATTCAGTTACCAACTGACTAAACGATATCTCAAACATTACCAGTAACTGGCGGATACTGCTTCAACACCTCCTTTAAATACATCCCCGTATACGATTTTTCATTCTCCGCCACATCCTCCGGCGTTCCCACCGCAATCACTTCTCCGCCTTTATCGCCCCCTTCAGGACCTAAATCAATCACCCAATCGCTACAGCGAATCACATCTAAATTATGCTCAATCACTAACACCGAATTCCCTTTATCCACCAATCGCTGCAACACATTTAATAAATGATGGACATCATAAAACGATAATCCCGTTGTTGGTTCATCAATTAAATACAACGTCTTTCCTGTCGCCCGTCGCGATAACTCCGTCGCCAATTTCACCCGCTGCGCTTCGCCTCCGGATAAGGTGGGTGCAGGTTGTCCTAAATGTACATATCCTAAGCCTACATCCACGAGCGTTTGCAGACGATTCACCGCACGCGGGATATTCTTAAATACCTCTAACGCTTCCTCCACTGTCATATTTAAAACATCAGCAATTGAATATCCCTTATATTTCACCTGCAACGTTTCTCGGTTATATCTTGCGCCTTTACAAACCTCACATTGCACATAAACATCGGGGAGGAAATTCATTTCAATCACATTCACGCCCTGTCCGCCACAGGCTTCGCAGCGTCCCCCTTTAACGTTAAATGAAAACCGTCCGGCTTTATAGCCTCTGGCTTTGGCTTCGATGGTTTCAGCAAAAAGTCCGCGAATCACATCAAATACCCCCGTATAAGTGGCGGGATTAGAACGCGGGGTTCTACCAATTGGGGATTGATCAATCACAATCGCTTTATCGACGCCATTTAATCCCTTCACCTTACCTAACTCTTTGGGAAACGGTATCTTTCGACTCAGGTGATGTTGCAACGCCGGATAAAGAAGTTCATTCACTAACGTGGATTTCCCGGAACCGGAAACCCCAGTAATGCAAACCAACTTGCCCAAAGGAATCTCTAGATCGATATGTTTTAAATTATTGCGGTGGGCATTTTTTAGAACTAATGCTCGCCCATTACCTTCCCGCCGTTTTCCTGGTGTTTCAATTCTCTGACGTCCTGATAAATAGGCTCCCGTTAACGATGTTTCACTATTGAGTAATTCTGTGAAATTTCCCTGAACCACAATGTCGCCACCATGAATTCCAGCCTTCGGACCAATATCGATAATCCAGTCAGCCGTGCGAATGGTTTCTTCATCATGTTCAACGACAATTAAGGTATTCCCTAAATCCCGCAATTTCTGCAAGGTGGCTAATAACCGCCCATTATCCCGTTGATGTAAGCCAATACTCGGTTCATCTAACACGTATAAAACCCCTGTCAATCCTGCGCCAATCTGAGTCGCTAGCCGAATTCGTTGGGCTTCTCCTCCAGAAAGGGTCATCGCCGCCCGACCTAGAGTTAGATAATCTAAGCCGACATCTAAGAGAAATTGCAATCGAGCTTTAATTTCTTTGAGGGCGAGTTCGCCTATTTTGGCTTGACGGGATGAAAGTTGGAATTGGTCAATTCGTTGGCGACTTTCGCCAATGGAAACCTCTATTAAATCGGTAATCCGATACTGTCCTAGCCTTACCGCTAAGGTTTCTGGCTTTAATCGTTTCCCTTTACAAACTTCACAGGGTTGATCGACTAAATATTGCTCTAATTTCTGTTTATAAGTATCGGAACTGGTTTCATCATATTGCTTTTGCAGGATTGGAAGTACCCCTCGATAACGGCGGTAATCGTTAAATTCTTCGATCCAAATTGGATTATCCGCCCCATAGAGAATCACCTGTTTCTGTTCGGGGTTCAGTTTCTGCCAGGGTGTTCCCAGTTCAAAGCCATAAGCTTGTCCAATATTGTAAAGTAGGGACAAGTAATAGGAATTATCGCGTTCTGACCAAGGTGCGATCGCACAGTATATGGGTTGGCTGGGTTCGGGGACAACGAGTTCGGGGGAAAAGGTACGTAAATTACCTAATCCGTGACAGTGAGGACAAGCGCCATAGGGGGAGTTAAAGGAAAACAGTCTGGGAGATAATTCCTCCATAACAGCACCATGCTCTGGACAAGCAAAGTTTTCTGAAAAGACGATTTCTTTGGGGAGTTGTGGCTCGGAAGAGGTTGCATTTTCTTCGTCAGTGGGGAGAGAATTTGAGTCGGGTGGGACGGCAGTTGAATCATTTAATACCTGAATTACCGCAATTCCACTGCTAAGTTTGAGACAGGTTGCCAAGGAGTCGGTTAAACGTTCCTGGAGTCCCGGCTTTTTAATCAGGCGGTCAACCACTACTTCAATGGTGTGGGTATAATTTTTATCCAACTCAATTGGATCAGAAAGATTTTGGATCACGCCATCGACGCGGACGCGAACAAATCCTTCGGCGGCTAAACTGGAGAGTAGCTTTTTGTGTGTGCCTTTTTTACCCCGGACGACAGGGGCGAGGATATGGAACTTGGTGCGATCAGGGAGTTCCATAACGCGATCGCACATTTGGTCAATAGTTTGGGGGGCGATATTGCGATCGCAGATCGGACAGTGGGGTTCTCCAGCGCGACCAAATAATAGGCGCAGGTAGTCGTAAATCTCGGTAACTGTACCCACGGTGGAACGGGGATTATTGGAGGTGGATTTTTGGTCAATGGAGATCGCAGGGCTTAAGCCTTCAATGGCGTCTACATCGGGTTTATCGAGTTGTCCCAGGAATTGACGCGCATAAGCGCTGAGGGATTCGACGTAGCGGCGTTGTCCTTCGGCGAAGATGGTATCGAAGGCGAGAGAGGATTTACCGGAACCGGAGACACCTGTGAAGACGATTAAGCGATCGCGCGGGAGATCAAGGTTAATGTTTTTCAGGTTATGTTGTCTGGCACCCCGGATGCGGATGGTGTTTTGGCTGGGGGGTTGGTTTCCATTGAGAGATGGGGTAGGGTTGGAAGCAATTTTGGTCAGATCAGACATGAGGGCAATGGCGGGTAATAGTCCTTGATGATCTTAGCGTTGCCTCTGCCATTGGTTGTGAGGGGGCGTTGTTCTTGCTGTTCACGGTATGTAATGCCTCTGTAGGGGCGGGTTTCACGACTATCTTTTCGGTTGCACCCAGATGTGACTAAACCCGCCCCGACTTTCGTAGGTTTCTAGATTTCGGATGAGAAGTCGGGTTGTTGTTGGGGTTTTGTTCCTGGGAAGCGATGTGTTTTTTTAACGCAGAGGGGCGCAGAGGTTAACGCAGAGGGACGCAGAGGTTTTTTGGGCGATAGTATTTGAGATAATAATTTATAGTTGCGGTCAAGTTATGAGTTATAGAAATATCATCACCATCGAACCGGGTAAGCGTGGCGGGAAGCCTTGTATTAGACAAATGCGGATTACTGTGTATGATGTGTTGGGCTGGTTGGCGGCGGGGATGTCCCATGCAGAAATTTTAGATGATTTCCCGGAACTGACAGAGAAAGATATCCGAGCGTGTTTGGAATTTGCGGCTGATCGGGAACGTCGTATTATTGCTGTGGTACGTGATACTTGAAGCTATTGTTTGACCAAAACCTAAGCCGTAAACTGGTGACTCGGTTGGCAGATATTTTTCCAGATTCTAGTCATGTTCAATTTGAGGGTATGACTGAAGCCGATGACAGTGATATTTGGGAATTTGCCAAGGTTAAAGAGTTTTGTATTGTCACGCAGGATGCTGATTTTGCTGAGCGTAGCCGTCTTTATGGTTCACCCCCGAAAGTGCTTTGGTTACGCTGTGGTAATGCACCAACAACTAGGATAGAAGCAATGCTTCGTTCTGGTGCTGAGACAATTCAATAATTCATGAGGAATACCTTACTTGATTGTCTTGAACTTTACTAAGTTCCTGAACACAAATAAATTAAAAATAGACGTCTCACTCCAAAATTTTCTTTCCTGTCCTACTAGCTAGAATAGGAAGCAAGGATAGAGATAACAATCTCCCCATCCCCTGCTCACCTCACAACTTAAGTAGGTTGGTGGAAATAAACTTAACTAGATTAAGTTATGTAAATAAGTCTCAAATCTTTACTGTTCCCCGTTCCCTGTTCCCTGTTCCCTAATCTCCACCGCTAACTTTAATTGTGTCCACCTACTTATTCAGTAAGCCCTACCTAGTTCACCCACCAATTCAATTAGGCTTTGCCCAGTTTAGTTCTCCTTTTGCCAAATAAGCATCAGAGAGAGATTCTCCAAATCGTTTGTAGCTTGCCTCTTCAGCAACTTCCATGACAGCCCAAAGCATTTCTGGGCAAGCCCACTTCTTATGTAAGGTTGCAGCGTATATCCACCCAACAAAGCTTGTTGCACTTGAACACCGCTCCAAGTCAATTTCATACATATTCGTTTGATATTTACCGCTAGAGGAATGTAAATCAATCGTAATTGTTAGATTAGACTCCTTAAACCAAATACGCCACCATCTTTCATGAGCGTCAGGTTGCCAATGATAGGAGGGCTTAGAGCGTTTCGCCAGTTGTTCTCTGTCTGTAACTTCAACCAGTTCATCAAAAGTATACACACCCGATGCACTGCCCTCTATGTCTTCAAGATTAGCAGAACTAACAAACTCGACTTTCTTAACCCACCGTTCAATCGGACTATTAGCTAATTGGTCAGCAACTGAACTCATACCTCGCTAGTCTCCCTAAAAAATTTTACTTGTTTATATTTTAATTAGCGATTATGGGGACAGTCAAGATTATACCCAATATCTGATTAGATGTTGCCAACTCAAGTTGGGGAATTGTGGAGACTGCGAAGTGCGATGGCGTCAGAATTCATCTTAGCCATTAGCTAAGGATACTCTTGGAGCAGGCGCTCCCCTCAGCATTCCTTCTGTACTCAGATCCTCATCTATCTCTTCCCAGTGAATCCCATAACCTCCACCGCATATTTCCCATTTTTCCCGTTGTTCAGACGTAGCATTTATTATCTTGGATACCAAGTGAGAGGAACAGAAATTCCCCGCCCATCCATGAGATCTACAGTTATTGTTTCCGCTGTAAAGTAGACGTTTTTAACTCTCTCGTCAGCTCGAATCCCAAAAATACCCATACCACGCCTCCAACAGTGTTTGCTGATTTTATTGTACTATTGATTGTATTTTACGTAGTTCTTTAGCAGATTTGGTGTTAACTAGCAGAGGTACTGCGTGTAGCTAACCAACGCTCAAGTGATTGTTGACTTTCACCACTGCGTCTACCTGCCAATAATCCCTCAATTCCAATATGTTCGTCT
Source organism: Coleofasciculus sp. E1-EBD-02 (assembly GCF_040218245.1). Classification (NCBI taxonomy): domain Bacteria; kingdom Bacillati; phylum Cyanobacteriota; class Cyanophyceae; order Coleofasciculales; family Coleofasciculaceae; genus Coleofasciculus; species Coleofasciculus sp. E1-EBD-02. The sequence goes on from NZ_JAVJQN010000186.1 coordinate 7,597, forward strand.
AAATCAGTCCATTCGATCGCATAGCCATCACCTAGTAATTGCCAGTTTTGCCGTTCTGTGGGTGAAGCATACATCAAACGTGGATACCAAGCTAAGGGAACGCTGAGACTTCGACCATCAGCTAAGTCTACAATCAGCCGCTCATCAGTGACGCTAATTTGGTTAGCAATTGGTTCTATCTCAAGTGTCAAAGTAGTCATGCCAAGCATCCAACAACATAATTCTAGAGTAGATGATCTCTAGAATAGAATAATAAGTTAATATAGCGGCACTTAATCCTGACAATAGTATCCACAGTTCCCTTCCTTTACTTGTCGGTAATATTGGCTAACTCTCCAGGTGACATCACAGAAATTTCAGCGTTCACAAATCCAGAGACATCACGAGTAACGATCGCATCTACCCCGTAGGCTATTCCACAAGCATACTGCACCGCATCTTCAAAATCCTGAAAATTCAGTGCGATCGCCTGTTGTAAAATCTCTCTATTGACCGCGCAAATATGCAAGTCCATTAAAATTTGGGCAATTGCATCATTGGCGACTATTGCACCTGCTGCTTTTCGGATAATGTAATAGATATTAGTAACCGTTGTTGCGGCAATAAGCTGTTCGGCATTTAAACCTTAATGTCAATAATAAATAGCGAAATCCTTGGTGTGCGAGCATCTTGCCCGCTACTAATACCCAATTTAAATGCATGACAGCTTATGGACAGTTGAGGTCACGCGATCGCAAACCCCCAGCTATGGCAGGGTGATTTGACCCAACCACAAGTAAGAAGGGGGTTCTGACACCTTAGATATGGACAGTTGAGGTCATGCGATCGCAAACCCCCAGCTATGGCAGAGTGATTTGACCCAACCACAAGTAAGAAGGGGGTTCTGGCACCTTAGATATGGACAGTTGAGGTCATGCGATCGCAAACCCCCAGCTATGGCAGAGTGATTTGACCCAACCACAAGTAAGAAGGGGGTTCTGGCACCTTAGATATGGACAGTTGAGGTCA
>NZ_JAVJQN010000195.1:0-4148 GCF_040218245.1 Coleofasciculus sp. E1-EBD-02
AAGGCTGATATCGAGCAACAATGCCGGGTATCAGCCAAGTGTAAGCGTTAACGGTTATCGACCAAAAGTTACACCGTGGACTTATACCAAGACAGAATTACTTGTGGGTAGGTTTGTCTAGGTTTTTAGAAGCGGTTAGAATATAATGCATTCTTCCCTATCCATCCTTATTTTCAACTAGCCTAGGATTTGATCAGGGATTATCCAAAATAGTTTGGAAAAATTCCTGAACAGGGCATCTTCAGAGCGCTAATTGCTAAAAACGTCAATCGCATTCCCCAACGATTATGTTCCAAAAGTCATTGTCCCGTACCCAAATGCGCTGGCTTATGTTCCTGAGCCGATGGCAGGAACTAGACTGGCAGCTATTATTTGTTACCATAAGTCTCACCTTCCTCGGTGGGGTAATGATTCGCAGCGCCGAAATAAATGAGGGGCTAACCGATTGGTGGTGGCACTGGATCATTGGGGGTATTGGTTTAACGCTGTGTCTACTCATCGCGCGATCGCGCTACGAAATCCTACTCCAATGGCATTGGATGATTTATGCAGCCACTAATATGGCGTTGTTTGCGGTGATGATTATGGGGACGACGGCAAATGGCGCACAACGGTGGCTGAATATCCTAGGTTTTCACGTTCAACCGTCGGAATTTGCCAAAATTGGCTTGATTATCACCCTCGCCGCGATTATCCACTGGCAACCCGCCTCAACATTAAATGCGGTATTTCGCGTCTTAGCGATTGCGGCAGTTCCGTGGCTATTTGTATTTTTAGAGCCAAACTTGGGAACTTCATTGGTGTTTGGGGCGATTACGATGGGAATGCTCTATTGGGGAAATGCTAATCCCGGATGGTTAATTTTATTCGTGTCTCCCATCGTTTCCGCGATCATGTTCAATGTATTTTTGCCCGGATGGTTTGTCTGGGTAGGAGCGATGATGCTGATTGGTTGGCGGACTTTACCGTGGTCCTTCTTTGGTGGGATTGGAGCATTGGTTGCCAATGTGATTTCGGGGGGATTAGGAAACTTGTTGTGGGGATTGCTTCAAGATTATCAAAAAGACCGATTGCTTCTTTTTTTAGATCCGGATAAAGATCCCTTAGGCGGAGGATATCACTTGATTCAGTCTCGAATTGCCATTGGCGCAGGTCAACTCACGGGAAGAGGACTGCATCAGGGGACGCAAACCCAACTCCACTTTATTCCGGAACAGCACACCGACTTTATCTTTTCTGCCATTGGTGAAGAACTCGGATTTATTGGCTGCTTGTTCGTCCTATTTACCTTTTGGCTATTGTGTTTACGGTTAGTGATTATTGCCCAAAATGCTAAGGATAACTTTGGCTCACTATTGGCAATTGGTGTCCTATCGATGATTGTGTTTCAAACGGTGATCAACATCGGCATGAATATTGGTTTAGCCCCCATTACCGGGATTCCACTACCGTTGTTAAGTTATGGGCGATCGGCATTACTGGCAAATTTTTTAGCGATTGGATTAGTGGAATCGGTTGCCAATCACCGACACCGATTGAAGTTTTAGTTATTGGTCATTGGTCCTTTGTCCTTATGTAAGGATAGGACTGTGGCAAATGCTCTATATGTAGGGTGGGGAGAGCGTAGCGTAACGCACCTTGACCAATATATAGGGTATGGCTGGGTAAGGTTTGAGGACAAATTAGCTAAATGATCCGGCAGCACATTATAGTAAGCTTAAGAGATAGAGATTTAGGGGTAAACATCGATGATTTTTCCTGGTTCAATTGTGCGCGTCATTAACGGCGATGATACTTACTATAAATTTGAAGGGATAGTCCAGCGCATTGGTGATGGAAAAGCAGGTGTACTGTTTGAAGGTGGTAACTGGGATAAAATTGTCACATTCAATTTATCGGAACTCGAAGAGGTCAAACCTAAAGGGAAGAAGTAAGAAGAAGCTGTGATGTTTGATCAATGATTCGTGAACAAGAATAGATGCTTGTTAAAAAAGGTGCGTTACGCTTCGCTAACGCACCCTACAAAACAAAAAAACACAACAAAGGACAAAGGACAAAGGACGAATGACAAAGGACTAAACTATGCGTCTTCCTTTACCCCAGTTTACGGCTGGAGAACGGCCTGATAATCACATTGCGGAAGTCATAGAAACGGCAACTACAGAATTTCTGGCACAATGCCTAGAGCCAGAAGATTTGAGTTTTCCGGTCATGCCACCTTTTGGCAGTTGGGTCAAATCCGTTGATGAAGAATCGGGAAATCAGGTTATGGCAGTCGTTTACTATGCCACAACTAGCCCGATTGATTCAGTTCACCGGGCTGTCGCGTTGGGATTGTCACTGGCAGAATTGCGAGAGCAACAACCGCAAATTTTTGCCATGCTGAAAACGGAGTTTCGGGCAGCGATTGTTGGGTTTATACCGCCTGGTGAGGGACATAATGGTGACCAACCCCCTAGAGGACGAGCCTATCAATATTTACCTCCTCGTCCGCCGCAAATTCATCAAGCTGTCTATCAATGTCAACCAGACGAGATTATTTACTTTAGTGAACAGTTGGATTTTTTACGAACTCTTCTCTTAGTGACTGGAGCGCCAGTGGAAGCGCTAACAGCGGCAGCGATCCGAGAAATTTATCAAATCCGTAAGGGCGATCGCGACTGGTTAGTGCAAGCAGGGCGAACCTTAAGTGTTTTACTCAAGGATGATTATGACCGTTTGCGATATATTTTGAGTCAACTGCATTGGTAAGTATTGTAAAGTTTCAATTCCCGTAACAAACTCGGTTGAGCTTATCTCTGGAAGCTAGATTGAAATTGTCTGTTCAAACTAATCCAGATGATTCATCGCATTACATTTTCGTTGCTCAGTACAGTTCTTTTGTTGTCTTGCTCAACAAACCCTCAACCCGTTTCTACTCCGGCTAATAGCCCAGACACGACAACAGTAGCAGAAACTCCTGATCAGCCATTGCCAGACACTATTAGTAATCAAGTCCAAGTTGCCCTTGCCGATCGCCTTAATGTTGCTGTTGAGCAGCTGGCAATTGGTCGCCACAGCCGCGAAACCTGGTCAGACGGCTGCTTAGGGCTGGGGGGACCTGCTGAATCATGCCTAGCCGCCCTCACAGAAGGCTGGCAAGTTGAGGTGATTGATACCCAAAGCGATAAAAGTTATTTTTACCGAACCGATTTGTCGGGCGATCAGATTCGCCTATCTAGCCTGGAAAACAATTTGCCGCCGTCAATCCGCGATCGCATCTTTGAAACTGCCCGATCCAGTGGATTGAAACCCTCTGAAAGCTTAGGAATTATCGATGCTGATCCCCAAACTTGGAATGGCTGCTATGGGCTTGCTGATCCCAATCAACTCTGTACTGAGATTGCTATTCTAGGCTGGCGTGCCATTATCAGCGACGGTGTTCAATACTGGATTTATCACACGGATAACTCTGGTGATACGATTCGCCTCAACGAAACCGCCAGTAGCCCTGGTGCCGTTCCCAGGTTCATTCCCATGGTGAATCCCCGTATGCTGGGCGACGAAACAGTCTTCCAAAGCACGATCAGCCACGAGTCGGGTGAGCAAGAAACATTGATGTTGGAGAATGATGAACGCTTGATTTATATTCAAGAACGTGATGGCGAGGTGATGAATCGGGAAACTGAAGCGGTTAGTCAGTCGCAAATCCAAGCACTGTTGCGTCAGCTTGAACAGTCCAATTTTTCCCATTTCGACGGGATTCGCTATCAGCCACCCGTTCCAGATGACGCTGATGCACCCAGGGTTAAACTCAGCGCCCGTTATGGCACTGTTGAGTACAGCAAGTCTAGTGTTGAAGCATTGCCTACTGAACTGCAAGCGGTTATTCAAGAATGGGGTTAACTAACAGTCGGTAAATATCTAGACAATTAGTGACATAACTAGACATTTTCTCGGATATAATCAGGCAATGTCTAGTTTACCCCCCAACAAGCAGCTACTCGACTTTGTGTGACGGTCTTGCACGTTGCACCGATGGGAACTCAACGGCTGGCTTCGGAGCTTCTCGGACGGCTGGTAGTCCGGAGTCGATATGATATTGTTGACTTAATTGGTACATAAGGGAGTCGAAGTCATAAGCATAAAAAAAATAGTGACCGAACTGA
>NZ_JAVJQN010000199.1:0-18111 GCF_040218245.1 Coleofasciculus sp. E1-EBD-02
AATCCTCAGGGGACGGGGGTCAGGCATGGCTAAGGTTGTTATGAGTGCAATAGTTTGATTAGGTCATCCAGTTTTTTTGGCTTCATTGTTCCATTTTACCCTAAGATGAGCTGCTCAAGTATTTCTGCCGCGCTGCACTAGTTATGCACCGTTCCAATAATTCGATGATTCTCCTCACTAAGCAAGATATAGACATTGATGATATTACCCGCAAACGCTGGGAACGGGATATCTATAACCGTTTTAAAGAAGCCAGGGAACGCTTTCCAGAATTTTTCCCCTGCTTTGAAATCAGAAACTATCCAGTCAACCGACTCTATTATTCGATTCACTTTCAGCCGTTAACCCAGCACGCTGAACGATTAACTCGCCACCGTCCTGATTTTCCCCATACTGAAACATTTAAACCGATTGAAATGCTGTGGGATGAAGGCGGTAAAAGTGAATTAGACCGCTTATTTGAACGCTTTCCCACTCAGCGATCGCTAAAACCTGCTAAACAAAACTGGGCAAATCGTTTGGGGATTAACCAGATTCCTGACATCTTCAAGACATTGAATATTTGTAACCGTTAAGTTCCCGTGTCAGAGGCTATCTCCTCTAGGGAGTAATCCGCCAAGGGTTTATCTCGACTATATAATCCCTTCTGTCTGTGATATTGAATAATCGACTCTCCGGAAAACCAATCCAGGGCAGTACGCACCCAAAACCATCCCGGATCAGGGGAGGTTTCTAAGCATACGGGTATCTGTTCACCTGTTCTATGAGAAACTAAGTGATGAGTCGGTTTAAACATACCCTTTTCGGGTGTTCGGGTGGCTGAGGCTTTCTTCTTCTTCGGCGCACAGTTGAGACAGTATTTCGGTGGTTTACCCGGATAACATTCGCGAGTCGTCGCCTGATGGCACTTGGCACAGATGAATGTGACTGGGCGAGTATGGATGGTTCTCGCGTGGGCGCGAACAATAAAGGTTTTGGAAGGCATTGGTTTAAAGAACAGGGAACAAAAAGATTTCGCGTTGCATTTAGACGCGCTATATAACAGAATTGATAAGAGTTGGATTGTCGTGATATTTGTAATCGGGCGATCGCGTTTTGCTGGAACTATACCCGATCAATTGAGTCAGGGTCAGTTGCGCTTGATACTGATTGGTTGAAATCGCAACTTAACCCCACTCCCTTGCTCGATAACTCCCTTAATCAGGTAAAGTATACTGTCCCACAATTCGCTTGGCAAACTCTGGCACATGCGCCGCTAATTTCTCTGGGTGATGACGCTTCACATAGAGATAATTGCGGGTAAAGTGGGAGTCAATCGAGAAACGAGCATATTCTAATCCTTTCGGACCAATCTTCTCAATCACCACCCCCATTAATTTGGCTGCCCACATCGGTAAGGTAACACCTTTATCATACGCCGGAATACTCTGTTGCACCGCTTGATGTCGGTCACCCTTAGACGTAACTGATTGAGTTTCTAGCTGATTTTGCACCAGATCCAGCATTTCCTGTCCCCGGTCATTTCGCACCACAATCCATTGCCAACCAAAGGGGGCGCCCATGTAGCCGACAACTAAATCGGCTAGAGAGTTGACATAATCAAAACAACTCATGCAAGATGGGGCAAATACGTCCTTAAGTTCTTTCGTATTCAGTCCGAAGAAGGGGACTTTCTCAATTGAACCATCTTCATGTTTGAAGTGAACTTGAAAGTCCTGCATAAACTCATAATGCACGACGGTATCGGGGGACTTGCTGGTGGTTTCTAGGAATTTCTGCAAGCCAGCGCGGGTGACATTATCCACACAGGGCGTCCCCAGAACATAGAGTTTTTCTAAACCCAGTTCTTTTTCCACCGCCCGTAATGCTTGAATTTGACAGCCGACGCCAATCACTAATAGGCGTTTCATCCCCGACTGTTCGATTTGTTCTAAGACTGACAAGTTAGGAGACAGGGTGGGCTTATTCACCCGGGCGGCGAGAATCTCGTCTGGAGTCCGGGCGATAATCGGCATCGGTTGAAAACGGTCTTCTTTGGTATTCTGCACACAGACAACGCCTTCAACTTTGCCACTGGTGAGCATTTCAATGGCAATGGTGCTAACAATTCCGGTCCACTGCGCCCCTTCAATCGGTTGAACTTTCCGCGCCGCCATCATGTCCTGGTTGACGCCGAAATACCAATCATCGGGATTATCCAGATTCCGGCTACGTCCATGGGTTTGGCTTTCTAATTCGGGAATCTGTTGGTTAAGAAAGGCACAAGCTTCCTTGACATAATGAATATAGTATGTATCACACAGACCACATTCGCTACAGAGTTCCTTGGCAGGGCGGATCATCCCTGGTTTCAAGGCTTTGGCTTTTTTGTGTTTGGCGGAGTTGGAAGTAGTCGCAGTCATTGAAAAAGGATTTTCTCTTAACGGGAGTTCTTCTCTCAAGATATCTTAGTTCGTCGTTGGGGATAAGAGCCTAATACGAATGCCACTGACTGGTATGCTGCACGCTACTGGACTGACACAGCTAAAATTGTGGAATAGATTTGACGTTTAAACTGGGCGCACGCCATGCGCCCCTACAATTCTAATCCACCAATTAAGGTGTGCCACGCCACTACGGTGTACTAAAGGTTTCGGCGATTCTAAAATGCTTATTTCAGTGCCATTAAACCTAATACCGAGTTGCGCTCAACGGTAATACAATGAATTTATCAATCATTCTAGATATAAACTCAAAGAGGTTCTATGGCTTCTCTGACAGCTCTGACCCGCAAAGACTTGGAGAAATTACAAGCAGAACATCCTGAGTATCGCATGGAGTTAGTTGACGGGCAAATCGTAATGATGAGTCCATCGGGTTATGAGTCAGATGAAGTCGTCGCCGAATTTGTCCGGGTTTTAGGGAATTGGGTAAGACCTCAAAAGCTTGGTCGGGTGACAGCTTCTAGTGCAGGTTTTGACCTACCCAATGCTAATGTCAGAGCGCCTGATGTTTCTTTTGTTTTAGCTGAACGGTTACCCAGAAGTCCTCGTTCGTTTGCGGAACTGGCTCCTGATTTAATGGTTGAGGTAAAGTCACCAACAGATACCTTAAAATCGTTGAGAGATAAGATTCAATTTTTTCTGGAGCAAGGAACAAAAGTTGGTATTTTGATGAATCCGCCACAGCGTCGGGTCGAAATTTATCGTCCTGAGTCCGAGGTCGAGATTTTAGGCGATGGTGATGTACTAATGATTCCTGATTTACTTCCTGGTTTTGAGGTCGCTATTGTTGATTTGTGGTCACCAGAATTTTAACGGTGATGTCCGCAGAAAGGGTAGGGGCGCAGGGGAAGCTGGGGAAGCTGGGGGAGCTGGGGAAGCAGGGGAAGCAGGGGAAGCAGGGGGAGCAGGGGAAGCAGGGGAAGCTGGGGAAGCAGGGGAAGCAGGGGAAGCTGGGGAAGTAAAGATACTTTCGCCTGCCAAGTTCGATAAGGAAATGTCTCGGTTGAGGCTATGCTTACCTTGAATAGGTGTAAACCAAAATTGGCAAGGGTTTTGGCTTAAGTTTACACGGATGAGGAGCGATCGCGCCATCGGCTAATTGTCAGATTCCTCAAGGGGTGGCAAATTAGCTAAAAAGTAGACAGGGTGTGGGGTATAGCGAAATTCAGGAGGTTGACCCTGAGCGAAGTCGAAGGGTCAACCTACAACTCTAGCATCAACCACCGCCACCGCCGCCGCCACCACCGCCACCAGCACCGCCGCCACCGCCACCAGCACCGCCACCAGCACCGCCACCGCCACCAGCACCGCCACTAGCACCGCCGCCGCCACCAGAACTACCGCCTACACCAGAACTACCGCCTACACCACCGCCGTCACCGCCACCGTCACCGCCACCGTCACCGCCATTACCGTCGCCATTACCGCCGTCACTATCAACGAAAACGCCTGCACCACCAGATCTACCCCGGCGTTTACTACCTTTAGCAATTGCAAAGATTGCCAAGACCACAACTGCTACAATGATAAAAATTAGTATACCGTTCATAAAAATCCTTGATGACAACACCCTGGCGAGATTGAGAATCTGTCTTTATTGATTGTCAGATTCTTCTTTCTCTTGATCTTCTTCTTGCTGTTTATTGTCCTCCTCTTTGTCCTCCTCAGACTGTTCTACCTGATTCGGTTCCTCCCCTTCTTCTTTCTCTTGTTCCGACTCTTGTTCAGTTCGTTCTTCTTCTTGCTCTTGTTCAGGTTTATACGCCTGTACCGCCTCGTTCGCCACCCGTAATATTTCCTCTAAATCCTCATCCCTTAACGCTTCACCGGATACAACGCGATCGCACACTTCAGATAATTCCTCTGTCACCGCTTCTCTGACGGCTGTTTCGGCGTCTCTCACCTGATCCAAGGGCAGTTCATCAAAAACCCCCTCATTCAGGGCGACAAGGGCAGCAATTTGCTCAGGAACCGATAACGGTTGGGATTCCTTTTGCTTGAGGATCTGCCGCACCCGACGCCCTCGTTCTAGGGTGTGACGAGTGTCTTCATCAAGCTGGGTGCTAAACCGGGCAAATACTTCCACTTCTTGGAATTGAGAATAAGACAGGCGTAAATCTCCCGCCACTTCTTGATACGCTGATAACTGGGTTTTTCCGCCAACCCGTGACACCGATTTACCCACCTCCACGGCGGGTAAGACGGTTTGCTGGAATAAATCCGGAGACACGTAAATCTGACCGTCGGTAATTGAGATTAAATTAGTAGGAATATAGGCAGAAATATTCTGGGCTTGGGTTTCCACGATCGGTAATGCCGTTAGAGAACCGCCCCCCAACTCTTCGCTGAGGTGGGTTGACCGTTCCAACATCCGGGAATGAATATAAAAAATATCACCGGGATAGGCTTCTCGACCTGGTGGACGCCGCAGGAGTAGGGACAGTTCACGATATGCCCAAGCATGGCGGGTCATATCATCAATTACCACTAACGCATCCTGTCCGCGATCGCGAAAATATTCGCCAATAGACATCGCTGAGTATGGGGTAATGTAGCGCAACCCTGGAGAATCTTCCCCGGTAGCAACAACAACCATGGAATAATCTATCGCCTCTCGTTCACGCAACTGGGCAATTACTTTAGCCACGGCGGAGGTACGTTGACCCACGGCGCAGTAGATGCAGATGACATCTTTCCCTTTTTGATTAATAATCGTATCCACTGCGATCGCGGTTTTCCCGGTTTGGCGATCGCCAACAATCAATTCCCGTTGACCACGACCAATGGGAACTAACGCATCTACAACTTTCAGACCCGTCTGTAATGGTACTTTTACCGGGGCGCGGTCTAAAATAGCAGGGGCTTCCTGTTCGATGGGCAGACGTTCAGTGGTTTGAATCGCACCCCGATTATCCAACGGACGACCTGTGGCGTCCATCACCCGACCAATCAGCGCCTCGCCTACTGGCACATCCAAAATCCGTCCCGTGCGCTGTACGCGATCGCCGGCTTCAATATGTTCGCTTTCCCCTAGTAAAATAACCCCCACTTCATCCGGGTCTAAATTAAACGCAATTCCCAACAACCCACCCGGAAAGCGAATCAGTTCATCAGCTTTTACCGTCGGTAAACCGCTAACCGTTGCAATGCCACGGGATACCGATTTAACCAAACCTACCTCCCGCAGTTGGAGTTCTGGTTGATAGGTTTCTAATCCCTGGTTTAACTGGGTAAAGGTGTCATCTAGAACCGTTTGTAGTGACATTGACTTTCCGTTCATGAAAAAGGCAGATGGTAGATGGCAGGAGGAAAGAGGAAAAAGAGAATTGCTGTCGTCGCCGTAGTGCGAGAGTCTTGCTTGCTAGGGAGTAAGCTGTTTGGCATTTAAACCTTAATGTCAAGAAGTGCAAAATCCTGGTAGTGCGAGCATCTTGCTCGCTACCCATTCCCAAATTTAAATGCGTGACAGCTTAGGGGTTTTTACCCGAAATTCTAGGGAATATCCAATACCTCGACAGCATCAGCAATGATAACAGGCTGTCCTTCATACTCAGCTTCTATCGTCCGCCGAATATCCCCCTCCCAAGTTAAGTCATAATCCCGCTCAAACTCAGCTATCACGAATTGGCGAACTTCTCCGGTAACTCGGACATTCTGTTCTTCCAGAATCGGCTCTGTTGCAGCAGTGTTGATCACCAACACTTGATCAGCAAACACTTCACCAGTTTCTTCTATGACAAATGTGTTAATTCCATAATCTTCTTCAACTTCACCCGTAACGGTTACCATCTCACCGATCAGTTCTTCAGTATCTTCAACAACATCTTCAACGTCTGTATCATCGGTTTCCGTCAAGGTTGTGTCTACTTCCGTTTCCGGAACGGTGGCTTCGGGTTCGGGAGTGCAAGCGCCTAGGAGTAGGGATAAGGTGATTAAGGTAAACGCGCCTCCTTTCTTTACTCCTACCCAGCTATTGCATTCTTTTTTAGGCAAACGATTCAGCATTCAATCATATCTCCTTGTGTGGTTTTGGGCAAATTGCCAATTTGTAAAATATAGTCCTGCGACTAGAAAGAAAATAGTTCGGCTAATTTACCTCAACTTTCTAGTCCTCGGCACTTAGCTTAAAAAATGAGGCGTCAAAATTTATCTGCCTCAAGGATGATTTATCTCATTTCATCTTTTATACTCCTTCAGACCTAACAGCTTCCTTTTATCCTGTTCGTCTTGTTTTCCGTTTGGCTTTCCTTGTTCGTCTTCTGCTTTTCCTTTTGCTTCAGCCTCCGGCTCTCGCTTATTCAGGAATTCTTTAGATAACTGTTCCTCTAGGTTTTCTAGATAGTCAGCTAAACTCCAAGCAATCTGATGATTTTTGCTCCGCATTTCTACGCCACAGATTAAATCAGATGAGGTGGAAAATTTTATCTCATTGCCATTGACAATATTTTCCTGGCGGAGAGTATCCCGTAACTTTTGCTGTGTCTCTTCTGACATATCAAAGGCGCTGTTGATAACCACATCCTCCTCAGATTCCTGTACTGATTGCCTGAAGGTTTTTCGTTCTTCGTCCTCCAGGTGTTTTAAGCGTTCGATGAAAACCGATATCGCCCGTTCTTCTAACTCAGCATTTGCCAAATCCTGTAATGCGCGACGGCTAATTTTATGCGTTTGTTCTTGTACCCGTTGTCGTAGGTTTTCCAGAAACGAGTCTTGTTGGCGTTCAATAGATTCGTGCCATTCTGCCTGTTTTCGGTCAACCTCTTGACGTGCCTGTTTGATTAATGTTTCCTGTTCAGCTTTTGCCTTTTCTTTCGCTTCATTCAGCAACTCTTCTCGCCGTTGTTCTAAGTCTTGTTGCTTTTGGCGATAGGATTTTGCCTCGGCTTCGGCTTCTTCTTGTTTCTGTTGAGCTTCTTTCCACTGACGTTCAATCCGCTTGAGGCGCTCACCCATGGTTTTAGTTATGGGCTTATACAAAAAGCGCCACAGTAGAAAAACCAGGATAATGAAGTTAATGATTTGGGCAATAAATGTAAACCAATCAATCACTGGATTATCCTCCTCCCTGATTTAAAAAGTGATTCCAAAATGGATTCGCAAAAATGAGAATAATCGACACAATGAAGGCATAAATCGCCGTCGATTCAATAAATGCCATCCCCACAAATAAGGTGCGGGTAATCGTATTTGCCTTATCCGGCTGTTGCGCGATCGCACGTAGGGCATTTGCCAACCCCAATCCTTCCCCAATCGCGGGTCCAATTGCCCCCAATCCGATGGAAAGGGCGGCACCAAGAATCGAGGCGATGCCAATAAGACCAAGATTATCCATATTAAGTTGCTCCTTCTTCTGATTGCTGTTGCTGTTGTCGTTTTTGTTGACTCTTACGCTGGGCGCGAATCCCTGACGCGATATAGACCAGGGTTAAAATGGCAAAAACATACGCCTGAATTACCCCAATTCCGATTCCATACGCTCTGACGGGAATAGGTAGAAATAGCGGGATGAGGGATAAAACAATTGCCACCAATAAACTCGTACTCATCACATTCCCAAACAAGCGAATGGCTAAAGATAGCGTCCGGGTAATTTCGCTGAGAATATTGAACGGTAAAACAACGGGCGTCGGCTCAATAAAATGTTTAAGGTAACTGCCAAACCCAGAATGCTTAATCCCATAATACGGTACAGCAAAAAAGACACACAAGGCAAAAGCGCCTGTGGTGGATAGAGACGCGGCGGGGGATTCGTAACCGGGAATGATGGTGAGAATATTGGCAAGGGCAAAGAACAGAAAGATTGTCCCCACAAACGGCAGAAATTCACTCGGTTCTCTATTAGTGGCTTGGCGAATCTCACCGTTAATCATCTCGACAATAATTTCTAAGCGATTTTGCCAGTTCGACATTTCTTCGGGTTCAACTTTCAAATTGCGCGTCACCAGCCAAGAACCCACGACCAAAATTGCCATGACGAGCCAGGTATAAACCAGGGTGGCATTCAGTTTAAACCACTGCCACTGCCAAAAAATAATAGTATCTGGGGTAACATCCATTAGTCTCCTTCTCTCAATTTCAAATTAACCGTTGGTTGTAGTAGTGCGAGCGTCTCGCTCGCGTTTTTCGGGGACTTTGCCTATCCACAAACTCAATCATAAATTAATGAGTTTGATGACTAGCGGGTTGTTCTAAATGCCAGGGTTTTGGTTCAAAACGACGCACCAACAATGTGCGGGCGACGATTAAACCCAATACGCCAATCAGCGCTCGTTCCCAATGTCCGTTGATGATGATATAAAAGCCGAGTAAAGCAAGCACCATACGACCTAAATAACTACCCACAAATAAGCGAATCGGATAACGGGTGGTTGGCAATTGCCGCACGGTGAGCCAAAGGCTACCAAAGTAGAAAATTCCCAGAGCAAAGCCAGCGGGAAAGGCGAGGATTAAATGCAATACATTGTTCATGGTGATGCTCCGATAAAAAATTTTACTGTAGGGGCGGGTTTTACTATTAACTTTTTTTTGTCTGGTATTATGTGACTAAACCCGCCCTTATTTAAGGATGTTGCTTTAGATCCCCCTTCCGTCCCCCTTTAGATCCCCCTTCCGTCCCCCTTCAAAAGGGGGAGACCAGATGTTGCTTCGCTTCTGTTGCATGGGGAAAGCCAAAGGATGCTTCGCTTTTTGTTCCATGGGGGACGGCGATAGCCGGGGGGTTTATTCGTTGCCCAATTTAAGAGAAATGGCATAATTTTTGCCTGTTCCAAATGTGCCATAATGCATCTAATCTAAACGAGGATAAGTTCATAACAATTAAGGGAGTAAAGAAAGCCAGCGAATCAACAACGGTGCGATTGCCAGTAGGCTGACTTGCACTAACGTGATCGCAATCCAGACAATAAGCTGCGGTGAAATAGGCATCAGTTACTTACTCCTGTTTGAGTTTCAGGCAATTTGTTCAACAACGAACGCAGAACAATCGGTGCTAGAATGCTAGTCACCGCTGACACAACAACCATGGCGGCGAAAACCTGATTGGATACCGCCCACTCTCCCAAGGAGAGTCCTTTACCCATGACAATCATGGTAATTTCGGCGCGAGGAACCATACTGACGCCAATTAATGCAGCACCCGCCCAACCTGTGGTTAACCAAGTTGGACCCCCCGCACCAATGAGTTTGCCAAGTACAGCAGCGACAAGGAGAATTCCTCCTATCCCCAAAGCCGCCGTTAGCGCACTGGGGTTAATTTTCAAGCCAATCCCAATGAAAAAGAACGGCGTCAACAGTTCGTATAAAGAGTCAAACGACGCATCAAACTTGACCGCATCGGGATCATGGCTAAACACCAATCCGGCAAAGAATGCACCAATAGCAACCGAAAACCCCAACAACCCCGCGATCGCGGCAATCATAAAGCCAATCCCCACCACCTCCAGCATCGGTTCCGGTGGCGCTTCAATTTGGCGAAAGAACTTGGTCAGCTTTGCCTCCAAAAAGCGCGAGAAAACATAGCAAAATGCCGCAAATACAACGGCTTTCAGAAAAAATATGCCAGAGGTTTGGGCAATGACGGGCAGTAATTCTCCTGTGCCACTGTCTTGAATTTCTGGCGCAACAGCAAACAATAACGCCATTAAAATTACCCCCAAGATATCATCCAGTTCCGCCACATCCAACAGTAATTCCCCATATTGGGAATGAGTAGCATTGGCTTCTTGCCACACCCCAATCGATACACCCACACTGGTTGCCGTAAACGCGATCGCAATAAATAAACTGGGGATAAATGCCAGTCCGAGTAGCCAATAGGAGGTGACAAATCCGAAACCCCCATTAACAACAATATTGACTAGCCCAATTTTTGTTGCTGTGGATAACTGGCGCATCAATCCCGCTAAATCACTTTCTAACCCCACCCGAAACAATAACGAAATCACACCCACTTCGGCTAAAAACTCAAAAATTTCCTGCCCCGGTTCTCCCAAAAATTGCCATTGGGAATCCGCCAGCCGCAGCAGAAAGCCTAGCACCAAATACCCCACTAAACTGGGTAAGCCCAAGCGCGTCATCCCTTCCTTAATCAGGATGGAAATCGTGCTAATGGCGCCCACCAATAAAATCAATAGAGGGAGTGTCTGTGCTGATTCACTCATCGGCAGACTCCTGCTGTACCCAATACCAGGCATTTAGACAACCGAGGCTCAAACCAACCAACATGAGGATTAGCGTCCAAGAAAATGGAGTTAGCCAAACTTGATCCAGCCACAGTCCAATTGCCACCCCAATTAACGTGGGAATGCCAACCGACCAGCCGACAAACCCCATCAATGTCAAGCCATATAAAACACTTAAATTTTCTTCCTTGCGGGCTTTAACTTTACGGATTGATTTATCTTTGATTTTCCCCAGAAACGTCTTATTGTGTTGTCGTCGTCTAGAGTGATTAGGACGCTTCGCCACTTGACCCTCCTATCTCATATACACCACGAGCAAAACTCGCTTCTAATTTCGCGATCGCACTAGCTGCTATTTTTTCCCGTTCATCCAAGCGCCAAAACTCCTCTTCTACGGTTTGCTGTAACGTTTCTAAGTCATCAGATCGAATCGCTCGTCCCGTTGAAACCAAAACATCTGCCCCACATTTAACTAAAATTCCTTCATCCACAGCGATAAACACCTCTGGGGTGGATTCTGATTCAGATTCAAAGAATAAAATGCCAGGAACAATTGCTGTTACGAAGTCAATATGATTCGGTAATAAGGTAAAGGAACCATTTTCCGCTTCTGCGGATACTTTAGTCACTTCTTGATCTAAAAGTATTTCTGTAGGAAGTAAGATTTTCAGGTTCATTGGTTATTCGTCATTTGTTATTTGTTATTCGTCATACTCACTTCCCTTGAGAAGCAAGCTACGTCATTCGTCATTTGTTTGCTCCCCCTGCTCCCCCTGCTCCCCCTGCTCCCTCTGCTCCCCCTGCTCCCCCTGCTCCCTCTGCTCCCCCTGCTTCCTCTGCTCCCTCTGCTCCCTCTGCTCTCCCTGCTCCCTCATCTCCCCCGCTCCCAGACGCGCCATGGCGCGTCTCTACAAGTGCTTCGTCGATAGAACCGAGCATATAGAGCGATCGCTCAGAATAATCGCTAAACTCATCATTGAGAATGCGATCGCACCCATCCAAGGCTTCGTCTAAACTCACCAGTTTGCCCTTTTTCCCAGTAAACTGTTCAGTCGTAAAGAACGGTTGAGTTAAGAAGCGCTCAAGTCGTCGCGCCCGGTTGACCGTTTGGCGATCGCGTTGGGACAATTCTTCCATCCCTAACATGGCGATAATGTCTTTAAGTTCTTCGTAACCCGCCAAGGTACTCTTAATTTCTTGAGCAATTTGGTAATGACGTTCTCCCACAATCGTCGGACTTAACATCTTAGACCCCGATTGCAGCAAATCAACCGCAGGATACAATCCCTGACTCGCCCGTTTACGAGACAGAACCAGCGAAGCAGATAAATGACCAAACGTATTAACAGCAGCCGGATCAGTAAAATCGTCTGCTGGAACATACACCGCCTGTACCGAAGTAATCGCCCCCGTTGCGGTATTCGTAATCCGTTCCTCAAATTCCGATAACTCGGTTCCCAGCGTCGGTTGATACCCCACACGAGACGGTAATCGCCCCAATAACCCCGACACCTCCTGTCCCGCTTGAATAAACCGAAACGTATTATCAATCAACAGCAGCACATCTTGCTGCACATCATCCCGAAAATACTCTGCCATAGTCAGAGCCGCATGACCAACCCGGAATCTAGCACCTGGCGGTTCATTCATTTGCCCGAATACCATCACGGTACTCTCTAAAACCCCCGCCTCTTGCATATCGCGATAGAGTTCTTCCGCTTCCCGGTTGCGTTCGCCAATCCCACAAAAGAAACTTACCCCTTCATGCTCAGTCACCATGTTGTGGATCATTTCCGTGAGCAGAACCGTTTTACCCACACCCGCACCACCAAACAATCCCGCTTTTCCGCCACGTTCTAAAGGAACTAGCACATCAATCGCTTTGATCCCCGTCTCCAAAATTTCGGAAGTCGTCGATTGTTCAGCCAGAGAAATCGCAGGTTGATGAATGGAACGCCATTCTACGTCTTTGATCTCCTCTTTTTTATCAATAGGATCACCAAACACATTAAACACACGACCCAGTAATTGTTTTCCCACAGGAACCTGCAAGGGAACACCAGTATCCCTAACCACCGAACCTCGCGCCAACCCTGACGTTGGGGTCAAAGCAATACCCCGAATCGTCTTATCGTTAAGATGGTTAACCACCTCAATCACAATCTTGTCATCCTCACCTGCTCTAAGCTGGCTATACATTTCCGGAAGCTGATTCGGAAACTGAACGTCGATGACGCTGCTGCGAATGGAAACGACGCTTCCCTGGTTGGTTTGATGTTGATTGGCTCGATGCAAGTCTGCGGTTCTGTTCATCTCTATCCATCTCTGACAACTATCCACAGCCACTCTCATCCGAGAATTGAAGCTGTGGGTAAGCATGAGCGGGGTAGTTAACCTCTCCAGAGGACTAATCGCGTATGTGGTTGAGTATCCTTATTATTAATAAGTCAGTATTTGTTTCTAGAACATCCTCCTTTTGAAAGAGAGATGCTATTGGCAAGGTATATCAACGAGAATAGGAGAGGGGTGAACATGATATAACAACCTGTAGGGGCGACCCGCTTACATCAATTCACAACACCCGTCCATTCAATTCGGTCGGGTCGCCCTCTATTCAAATTACAAGTTCTATACCCGACCCGACTTGACCATTCGCTTCCCGTGAAACATCAGCTAATCTGAAAATAAAGATTCCAAAATATTCATTAAAACCCCATTGATTACTCATTGGTTTTATGAAAATGCTATAAGCCAAATTGAGGTCACAAATATCTAGGGGCTGCTCCTTCACCACCTTCGAGGGAACCGGGTTTGTAGGGGCGGGTTTTACTACTATCATTTCCGACTTAACCCAGATGTGACTAAACCCGCCCCGACTTGACCATTTGCTTCTCGTGAAAAATCAGATTGTAGTGTGAGCATCTTGCTCACTACTAATCCTGGCATCTTTCAGGTTTTATCACTGTCTTGAAGATAGTCCCCCAAATAAAGCCGGACAAACTCATCCGCAGCGGCTGGTTCAAGACTTTGTAAAGCTTTAGCAATATCTGCCGCAGTTTCGGCACTGGGATCAGTCTGTTCATGAAACCAGCGAAAAACGACATAAGGCTTCACGCCCAATGCCACTGCCAATTTATTCTGGCTAATGCCAAATGTTTCTAACGCTTGTCTGAGGGCTTTTCCGGCTTTTCCCATGCCCTCAATCGTGTCAAAAAATTTTCACCGCGTAAATCTACACAAATCTGTGGTTATCCGGTAAGCTTGAATTATACACACTTCTGTGTATATCAAGACCAAGTGAAATCAGGGAAACCCCAATGGTCAAAACGTTTTGACCGATACCAAACCCCCCGAAGCCTCGATACAGCTACAAGCTTCTACCCATTCAGACTCAAAACGAGAATTTGTCAAAGTTATCGTTGTTGGTTCTGCCAAAGGCGTGGTGAAAATCATTCACACGTTGTATCGCCTCGGTTTCGCCAATGTAACGGAATGGAGTCCTCTCACACCAACAGCCAATCTGGGAGAGGTAATGAGTGTAATGAAGCGATGTGTGCTTGTGGATAGCTGTAGGGGCGGGTTTAGGGACAAAATTAACAGACAAACCAATAACCTTTCTACAAAACCCGCCCTGCTCCAACTCACTTTCAGGTTTTATCACTGTCTTGAAGATAGTCTCCTAAATAAAGCCGGACAAACTCATCAGCAGCGGCTGGATCAAGACCTTGTAAAGCTTCAGCAATACTTCGGACAGTTTCAGCACTGGGATCTGTCTGCTCATGAAACCAGCGAAAAACAACGGAAGGTTTAACTCCCAACGTGAGAGCCAATTTGTTCTGGCTGATGCCGTAGCTCTCCAAAACTTGCCGAAGGACTTTGCCTGCTTTTCCCATGTTCCCCATCGTGTCAGAGGAAGATCAGGAAGTAAATATTTGCAGATCTGCGAAGATACAGCGTACAATTTGACTATTCGCAGATCTGCGAATACTCCAGGTAAACGCAAATCAGGGAAACCCCAATGGTTCAGAACGTTTTGACCGATACCAAACCCCCCGAAGCCTCGATACAGCTACAAGCGTCTACCCGTTCAGACTCAAGACGAGAATTTGTCAAAGTTATCGTCGTTGGTTCTGCCAAAGGCGTGGTGAAAATCATTCACACGTTGTATCGCCTCGGTTTCGCCAATGTAACCGAGTGGAGTCCTCTCACACCAACGGCAAATCCGGGAGAAGTAATGAGTGTAATGAGGCGGTGTGTTTTTGTGGATGAATGAGTTCAAGTAGAGAGAGCCAAGCTGTAGGGGCGGGTTTAGGGACAAAAGTAACAGACAAACCAATAACTTTTCTACAAAACCCGCCCTCCCCAACCTCACACTATGGGATTGGGACAAGACATTGTGCCGCCATGATAATCAACCTCAAGTTACCGTGAGGTGGGCATTGCCCACCCTACTGGCGTGACCCACCTAAAATGGTGAAATAGATTTGGTTCGTAGTGAGGGCTTTAGCCCTCTCCAGCTAGGCGTTAAAGCACTCTTCGTGCTTACTACAAACAAAGTCCTATTTTAACCCGGTCACGCCACTACTGGTTTGGCACACCTTAATTGGTGGATTAGCATTGTAGGGGCGCAAGGCTTGCGCCCGGTTTAACCCTGAGCGAAGTCGAAGGGTTAAACGTCAAATCTAATCCACAATTTTAGCTGTGTCAGTCCACTACATCTCTAGCCCATCATTCCAATAATCGGCAGTTCCTCTTGCTCTGGTGATGTCTCGCTTGTATTTAAAGCTGGGGATTTCTGAGTCTCAGTTTCTTCAGGAACAAATTCCAGGCTGATTCTCACCGTACCTTTTTGCCAACCTTTAGCTGTAAATCTCAAAACTTCAGCCGAAATACCCTTTTCACTAAACCAGGCATCCTTATCTTGATTCCATCCCTCTAACCCTTCAAGCTGCATCCTTATCACTTCTAGAAATTCATCCACTCGGAACGTGCGATTTCCAATTAAAAGTTGTGTTGATTCATCAACCGACAAGACTTCACCGCTCAAAAGTGGCTCAAACTGATTATCTACGCTCATTTTCCCCGATAAATATTATTGGTCATTGGTTAATTGAAAAATTCACCTCCGCCCCTCCGCCCCTCCGCATCTCTACCTTTTACCACGGATTACCAACAATACTAAATGCTGACCAGTAATAGGGATGAGATAAGTCAGGATTTCCCGGGTTAGCATCAGTAATTGGCAAAGTAATGGCTTTATCCGATAAGATTAATTGATTGTCTTCATACTTAACCTTTCCTTCAATCATTGCCATTTGCGCCCGTCGCCACGCTTCCGCTTTAATCGGTGCATCATCCAGATTATTGTAAAACTCTGCCATCATTGGCAATGTTCCCCAATCCTCGATGTACCATAAACTGGCTAATACTGATTTAACTCCAGCTTTAGCCGCAAATCCAGCAAACCCCAGTTCGGCACTTGGATCACCTAAGGCAGTACGACAAGCACTCAATACCACTAATTCTACAGCCGGATCATGCCAGCCTAAACTACGAACTTCGTCTATTCCTACCTTAGTATCCCATAACTGAATATAAGAATTACTAGGTGCGCCCGGTTCAAATTCTGCATGGGTAGCCAGGTGAATAATGCCAAAGGGTTTTTCCTCGCGTTTTGCCTTGAGATTGTTAACGGTAAAATTCTCATTGAGAAAGGCTTGACCACGCCATAAGGTATTAGTCAGAATCGATACCTCAGCCGCCGCTGCTGGTAATTGTTCCAGAAGAGGATTATCGGGAAAATCTGAAGCACCCATTGCCAAAACGGGCATCGTTTTAATATTGGCATAACGGGTATCTGTGAGACTCACACTGGGCATCAAACTCACACTATATCGCTCCACGATAAAGTTATCTCCATCATGGATAGCGGCTATGGGCAATGAGCGCAACCCTTCATCGAGAATAAAGACTAAATTCTCAATTCCTGTTTCTTGTAAATCTGTTTCTAAGGGGGCTACCATCCATTGATACAGTTGTTGGGCGTCATCTAAATATCCAAACCCACCATCAAGAATTTCTTGACGAAAGTTCTGTCCTGTATTCAGGACATCAGACTGTTTAGCCCCTGACACTCGCTTGGTAATAACATCCCGATCCGCTGTTACCAGCATCAGTTCTAATTCCTTTTCAGAGTTTGTACTACTCGGTACAAAAACCCCATAAATTACAGCAGGTTTAACCCCAGTTGCCACTTCAATGCTACGCAAGCGATTGCGGATTTCATCCAAGGTGAGGATTTTTTCCGCCTCCATTCCCAGTTGTTTCTCAAATGCCTGGGTAAAGTAGCGCTCTATTTTGTAAACATCAGCGTTGATAATTGGCTCTTGATCCAAGGCGTTAGGAGTAGGAGGGCGCTCTAACGGTTTCTTGAACTCTATTAGAGGACTATTGAAATTATTCGGATCAGTCGGATCAGTTGGATTAGTTGAAGGATCAGTTGTAATAATCCGGATATTGCCGAGAGTATGACTGCCTGGAAATGACTGAACAGGGGCAATCGTAAACTCCCCACTGGTAATGGCTTGTGCCGTACCATTCGTATTACCATTACCGACAACAAAAGGTTCAATTACCTCCTGTGCGCCACCATCATGACGAATGGTAATATCGCCACCACCGTTACCACCAGCCGTAGAAATGCTAGCGTCTATGCCATTTTGATCGGTAAAACTTCCTGTTGCCTGAAAGAATTGTTGTGTCGTGATGTCAACATCACCACCTTGACCATTGCTGCCGCCTTGGGCATTAATAGAATTGACGGTAATATCTTCCAAAGGATCGAGGATAACGTTGCCGCCATCGCCTTCAGTGCCGCTAGAATTGATGGCTCCAGTTTGAATCCTGATATTCGCATTTACGGTAATATCGCCGCCAATAGCTGCAGAAGAATTTAAGTCACCCGTATTAATTTCTTCGTCTTTACTGGTGAGGTTAATGGTGCCGCCAGAGGTGGTGATATTTTCTGTGTTCAGATCATTACTAGCACTCGCGTCTACATTGCCACCAGCGGAATCCAAGTTACCACTATTGACTTCTCCCTGTGTACTGGTGAGGTTAATCGTGCCGCCAGAGGTGGTGATATTTTCTGTGGTTAAATTACTATTAGCACTCGCGTCTACATTGCCACTACCGGAATCCAAGTTACCACTATTGACTTCTCCCTGTGTACTGGTGAGGTTAATGGTGCCGCCAGAGGTGGTGATATTTTCTGTGTTCAGATCATTACTAGCAGTTGCGTCTACATTACCACCAGCGGAATCCAAGTTACCACTATTGACTTCTCCCTGTGTACTGGTGAGGTTAATCGTGCCGCCAGAGGTGGTGATATTTTCTGTGGTTAAATTACTATTAGCACTCGCGTCTACATTGCCACTACCGGAATCCAA